>JASFTV010000142.1:0-8487 GCA_050050615.1 Desulfobacteraceae bacterium | reverse complement strand
AAACAGGCAATCGGGGTATTCTGCTTGATTTATCACAACTGTGTTGGACCACCGTGGCTTCAATATCCACGACGCCTCTTGTCGTGGCAATCCGTCTGTCCCCATGAGCTTCAATCTGTTGACCGGTAGAAGGAAACAGGGATGCAGGGAATCTTATCGCAGAAGAGAGCATTGCCGATGAGATTCTTTGATTTCTGAAGAGGTTCAGCGCATGGACAAGATCCTTATAGAAGGGGGTGTCCCGCTTAAGGGCAGGGTCACGCTGAGCGGCGCCAAAAATGCCGCCCTTCCTGTCATCGCAGCCTGCCTTTTGACAGGAGGTTGGCATCGCCTTAAGAATGTCCCCCGGCTTAAAGACATTCGAACGATTAGGTTGATTATGACCAAAATGGGCGTTGCATTTCAAGAGGAGGACGGGGTCCTTTTGGTAAATACCGAAAAGATGAGGGAGCATTGCGCTCCCTATGAACTGGTCAGAACCATGAGAGCATCCATCCTCCTCCTGGGACCCCTTTTGGCCCGTTTGGGCAAGGCCAAAATCTCTTTGCCAGGAGGTTGCGCCATTGGGGCAAGGCCGATCAATCTCCACCTCAAGGCTCTGGCTGCTATGGGCGTGGACATGTTCCTGGAGCGCGGATATGTGAACGCGACGGTTGAAAGGTTAAAGGGGGCGAGGATCTTTTTTGATATTCCCACGGTAACTGGAACAGAGAATGTTATGATGGCCGCCGTAAAGGCGGATGGTGAAACCGTTCTAGAAAACGCGGCCAAAGAACCAGAAGTTCAGGACCTTGCAAACGTGCTGCGCAGCATGGGTGCGCATATAGAGGGGGATGGCACGGATACCATTCTTATTGAAGGGACCGACGATTTGAGACCGAGTCCTGAACACACGATCATCGCTGACAGGATCGAAGCTGGAACCTTTATGATCGGTGCGGCCATGACAAAAGGCGATGTTGCCATTGAAGGATGCCACCCTGATCACTTGGCATCTGTGATCGAAAAGCTACGGGCGGTCGGGACCGATGTGGTCATGACTGAGAAGGGGCTTGTGGTTCGAGGGGCCGATCCCATAGAGAGCGTGGATATCGAAACCATGCCCTTCCCAGGATTCCCTACCGATCTCCAGGCTCAATTCATGGCGCTCATGTGTATCGCCAGAGGTTCGAGCGTCATTAGGGAGACCATATTCGAAAATAGATTCATTCACGTCAGCGAGTTAAGAAGGATGGGGGCAGACATCAAGATTCGCGGCAACCAGGCATTGGTGCGCGGTAAAAAGCATTTACTGCCGGCGCCAGTGATGGCCACCGATCTTCGAGCCAGTGCTTCTTTGGTGCTAGCCGGCCTTGTGGCAGAAGGGGGCAGGACCGAGGTGAGCCGGATCTATCACCTTGACAGAGGTTATGAAACCCTCGAAGCGAAATTCCAGGCTCTGGGCGCCAAGATCTGGCGAGAAAATGCCTGATATGTTTCGCCGTCCCCTCATCCCGATCCTCCTCTGTTTCGTTGGAGGCATACTCTTTGGCCATATCGCCTTTCCCTGTGATCCCCCCTTTGTGTTGCTTATTTCCCTGCTACTGGCCTTTTTCCTGCTCTTTTCACTTTTTATCCCCTCGCGATTTAAGTTCCCTTGTTTTCTTGTCCTGTTCTTTCTTGCAGGGACTGATCTTGATCTGAACCAACACCAGCCATCAGAACTCCTGCCTCTAGCGGAGCGGCACGCAAGAGTCACGATTGAGGGAACCGTGCTCGAGCCTCCTAAGATGATGACGGACATGGCAAGGGTGGTCGTCTGGGTGGATAGGCTGCTCTTTGAGGGGAAGGAGAGCAAGGTTCAGGAAAAACTTATCATGACCATATACGGCCATACGCAGCCGTCTTCCCCCGGGGACAAGATCCGATTCCAGGCAAAGTTAAGGCCGTTCAAGAACTTCAACAACCCAGGGCGATATGACTATGAACTCGCCATGAGTTCAAAAGGTCTTTCATGTGCCGCCTCTATCTCAGATGGAAGGCGCATCGTCCCTATGGGCCCAGGGCGTTTGGGCTTCCCAATGACAATGTTTGAGGGTATACGTAAACCAATCAGGCATTTTCTCCGAGAAAAGCTTGCGCCCCAAAACGAAGCCCTCTTTAAGGCCCTTATCCTGGGGGAAAGGCAGGGTATCTCCCCGGAGTTAAGAGAGTCTTTTCACGTCGCCGGCCTCAGCCATGTCCTCGCTGTTTCAGGGCTCCATATTGCTCTGGTGGCTTGGATTTCCTTCACCCTTTTCAGGACGCTTCTATCCCTTTCTTACAGGCTGGCCCTGAAGACGGATATTCGTAAGCTGGCGGCCATCATGACCTGTTTTCCCGTCGTGGCCTATACGTGTCTCACCGGCTTTCAGGTTTCAAGTCAAAGAGCCATGATAATGGCCCTCGCCTACCTCTTTTCCATGGTACTGGGCCGTGAGAAGGAGGTGTGGTCAACATTGGCCCTCGCCGCTTTTGTCGTGCTTGCTATAGATCCCCACGCCATTTTCAGTGTCTCGTTCCAACTCTCCTTTCCCGCCGTCGTAGGGATTTTGTGGCTGGCGCCGGAAATTCACAAAAAATTGACTCTATTTGCCGGAGAAGGGTTTGGGGAAAAGAGGGTCATCCACCGGCTTCATCTCTACGTTGCAGGCCTCGTCGCCGTCACCCTGTCCGCTATGGTCTTCCTTTTGCCCATTACGACCTTCTATTTTCACCGTCTGTCTGTGGTTGCTGTTCCGGCAAATCTTATGGTCGTGCCGGTTTTGGGGCTCTACATACTGCCCCTTGGACTTATGGGCGCCGTCAGCTTACCTTTTTCTTCCTGGGCAGCCCGTCTTTTTTTTCAGGCGGGGTCATGGGGACTGGATTGGGTCATGGAGATGATAGAATTTTGGACGCGCTTCCAATGGGCCAACTTGTGGGTCCTCAGGCCAAATATTTTCGAAATAGGACTTTTCTATGCCCTCATCTTTTCTCTTTTTTTTCTGAAGCGCTGGCCGTGGGCTAAATTGGGGCTTGGAGTGACTCTTTTCCTCATTGGCACGGACGTTTCCTATTGGGTGTACAGGACGCAATTTAACCGAGAGCTGAAGATAACCTACTTGGATGTGGGGCAGGGCAATGCGGCACTGGTTCAATTTCCGGGAAGGAAACGAATGCTCATAGACGGCGGCGGCTTTTCCAAGGGAGAATTCGATGTGGGGAAGATGGTGGTTGCCCCCTATCTTTTCCGCTCAAAGATACGGCGTATTGACTATTTGGTTTTGTCCCACCCGCAGATGGACCACATGGACGGTCTGCGTTTCATTGCCAAGCATTTTGAACCGAAAGAGTTCTGGTCCAACAGCGAAAGGGTGGAAACCTCATCATTCATGAAGCTCATGAAAATTGTCGAGGCAAAAAAGATCCGCAAGGTATCCCCTGCCGACTTAGTAGAAGGGAGGGAGATCGCAGGGGTGAAAATCCAGTTATTGCATCCTGTGCCGGACAAAAAGGATAGGCCGCATGTCCAGAGGGCCATGAATCTGAATGATACCTCCTTGGTCCTGAAACTGAGTTATGGGGAGATTTCATGTCTATTTGCCGGTGACCTGGAAAGAGCCGGGGAAGCTATGGTGGTTTCGCGTGCTGGACGCATGCTTAAGAGCGACATCCTCCTTGCCCCCCATCACGGCGGCAGGACTTCATGTTCCAAACCATTTCTTGACATGGTCCAGCCCCGCGTCTGTATCATCTCCTCTGGCAGAAGCAATCCATCTCGATTTCCCAACGAGCAAACCCTTCAAAGGCTCCAAGCTGCTGGCTGCAGGATTATGCGTACAAACCAGGTCGGTGCGGTGCAATTGTGCATCAGATCGAATGATTACAAAATCAGGAGCTTTCTCAAATGACGTAAAGGTTCCTGTCCGCCATAGGGTAGGCTAGGTTCTAGTGTGTTGTGACACAAATAGCTTATCCAAATCAAAATGACGACCGGGGGCCGTCCGAGCTGGCCCCTCAGAGGCGTTCGGCCCCTTCGACTTTGCTAAGGGCGGTGAGCACGTCGAACAGCCGTTGAAAGCGCTGCTGGGTCCCGCCCCGGGATTGCGGTCCGGACGACGAAAGCTGAGGCGCCCCGCTACGACTGAAATATGTCAAGCTGTTTGCGGTAGACAATACGACAAAAACCGCCGCAGAGAGCCCCGTCCGGAAGGGCGGGGAGATTCACGCAGGGGGTCTCATTTCGGTTTTTCATGGCACCCATAGCATTTTCTATAGGGCCCGGTTTTCTTTTTCTCCTTGGCTAGGCTCTTATGACAGTTCTTGCAATTGAAGTGATACGCTTTCTGCAGCAAAATAGGGTTGTCGTATTTTTCCTCTGGGTCGTGGCACGCGCCGCATGTCACGGTCTCCTCCCAAGGAGACCAGATGTTTTTCCCATCCACATATTCGTGGTGACATTCCCAGCAAGAGACCTTATAATCCAGGGCATGCTTTCTGTGGGTAAATGTGACGATTCCCTTCCTGTCGGATTCATAGTCCTCGTTGTCAATGATGATCACATCCAGGCCTGAAGGACTCGCGGCAGGCTCCGCTGCCTTGGCTTTGACCGCGATGATTTCGCCAGATACTCCCAGCAGCATCCACAAAATCGCGACAAAAAGCGGAGCCACTCTCCTTTTCGTTTGCATTTTTGCCTCCTTCTACAATTTCCTAGATTCATGCTCCGTGGGTTTTGCGCTAGAGGTGTACAACAAACTGATTCTTGGGTCAAGAATATTTGAAGAACGGATTTTTGGGAGATAAAAGCAAAGAGGTGGGCAAGGCTTGGCCCTCTTATGTCAGGGGCCTATGAGAAAAGCCATTGATTTCATAACGCTTCTTTGAGCGGAATGAGATGGGTTGAACCCGACTTGCCTTGGCTGATGGATGCTTTCGGTCAGGTCATGATCAGAAGCCCCAAGGATTTTGTTTGTCGTGATTCTGGGCAAGCAGCAAAAAGAGATATTGCAAAGCGCCAATGTGGCCTTATTTTAGCAGTAGAAAGAGGAAAATTTATTGGTGATAAAGATAAGAAAAGGAGAGAAAACATGAACAGAAAAAGATATATGCCAGCGGCTGTGGCGGGTCTACTGTTGGCATTCATTATTTCGGGATGTGCATCTTACGGGAAACTTAGATTAGAATCCGGGCCTGAAAAGAAGATGACCACGGAGACCCTGAATAAGAACTGGCGGGATTACACCATATATTATGCGGGTTTGAATGAAAAGCACCCATCCGCTGTCATGTTTGATCGGAAGGACGACGACAGGGCCGTTGTCGGAGATCGATGGTTCAAGGTAGAGAACAAGGAAGACTTGGTCGATCTTATCGATTATATCCAACGTGAAACACCTATAGGGAAATACTATCCACGGCTCTGGAAGGTCCTGGGGCCAGATGACCATTTGTACGGATATATGGTCTCAGCCTGGAATCATGCGGTTATGAAAGTGGTGGATGACAAAACCATGTATGTGCATGACTTACCGTTACCGCCCAATCTCGCTGCGGACGGGGATCGCATAAGGCGAGAACCATCATCCCACTAGAGGACATAAGGGCTATCGTGCATTCGTTCATGATAGGGATTTACGTGTTTGGAATTTCTACCTCCTGAATGACGAATGGAGTTCCCGTGGGATATGATCCAATCAAGATCACTGATGAGATCTGGCAGGTGGGCGGAAGCGCACTGACTTCTATGGAAGACGGTGCGATCTACCTGATCAACGTTCGAGGTCACGCAGCCTTGGTGGATGCAGGATGCGGCCGATCTTTGGAGAGGCTTTTCAGGAATATCCAGGAATGTGGCGTTGATCCGGCAGGCATAGAGTACCTTCTCATTACCCATTGCCACTTTGATCACACTGGTGGGGCTCGGGCCGTCAGGGAAAAGACAGACTGTCAGGTAGTGGCCCATGAGTTGGACGCCCGGTTCCTGGAGCAAGGAAATGATAGGGTCACTGCTGCAAAGTGGTATGATGCCTCCATGGGCTGTCTACCCATTGATGTGAAATTGGTGGGTGAAAGGGAAGATCTCGAACTCGGGGGAAGAAACATTGAGGCCATTCACGTTCCAGGCCACTCCCCCGGCTCCCTGGTTTATCTCACAGTCTCAGGCGGGTTGAAGGTGCTTTTTGGACAAGATGTTCACGGTCCCTTGGACGCCAGCCTTCTCTCCGACAGACCGGCCTATGTTCGATCTCTGAATCTGCTCCTTTCCCTCGAGGCGGATATCCTATGCGAGGGGCACTACGGCGTATTTAAGGGAAAAGAAGAGGTGGCCGATTTCATTGAATCTTTCCTGACCGCCTAATCCCGGCTCCTCACTCGCCTTCGGGCTGACTCGGTCTTGTTCGCCCCGCCTTGGGCGGGGAGCTACAGTCTTCATCACGGCTCTTCTATTGACTTTATGAACCCAAGATAATCTTCCATTGTGTCAATATCCGTATCCTCGTACCCTTCTTCTGGTTCCACCAAGCAGATCTGATCAGGATGTTTTAGGAACAGGTGTCGTGCCCCTGTGTCGCCCCGCAACCGGTGGAGGTCAGGGTAGAACCGACGGCTGATAACAACCGGATGGGACCTTCTGTCTTTTACTTTGACACCACCCAGTGGGGAGTGGGATTCAAGGTATTCGTGAAGGAGACGATCGATGAGTTTTGATGAGATATGAGGCATATCTGCGAGGATGATCATAACATGGTCATGGTCCTTTTCTACCGCGGATAGCCCGGCGATTATGGAAGAACTGATGCCGTCCGCATAGTCCCTGTTTTCAATGATCTTGAGTTTGGGATGATGGCGATCTGTTTTCAGAGCCTGCGCTATCTCTTGGGCTTTGAAGCCTAAAACCAAAATGACACGATTAAGTTCAGAGTTCAGGGTTTGTTCGAGGACACGGTCGAGCAATGACACGCCGCCTGCTCGTAGCAGCTGTTTGGGTTTCCCCATTCTGGTGGAAGCCCCAGCCGCCAGGAGGAGACCAGCGATCTTGTTCAAGCTCCTTTCTCCTTCATGCCCCATTCAAAGCCTGTACCAAAAACCTCGAGATTCTTATCTCTGAACCGCTCCGGGCTAACGTCCTCGATGGTGATCCTCAGATCCTCATGGCTAACCGGCCCTTGGCCAAAGGCAGAAAAATAGCCCAGCAAGGCCAGATTTGAAGACATGGGCGCCTCGAGCTCCTGTGCTATGGTTGCAGCAGGTACGGAGCGATATAGGATCTTCCTTTTGGCTAGAAAATTCTTGACTTCTTCTCTTGGAAAATCGGAGGCATTCGTGTTTACGTACATCTTGGCTTCCTGAGCGAGAAAGGGAAGGTTTCGGTACGCTTCGTTTTCTTCCAGGGCGAGCAACAAATGGGCCGAATTTGTTCGTACCAGAGAACCGTGAACCCCTCCCAGTCTCAAGTGAGACACCACGGAACCACCCCGTTGAGCCATGCCGTGGGTTTCAGCCCCCATGATATTGAAGCCTTTATTCAGAGCCGCTTGAGCAAGTACTCTGGTCATGAAAAGGATTCCTTGGCCACCCAGCCCGCAAAGTACAATATTGGTCGTATCCATTACGCTCCCTCAACTTCTACAATGGCTCCCTTCGGACATATCTGAAGGCATACGCCGCAATTAGAACAAATCATTCTGTTAATGGTGGTTCGCCCAAGCTCCTGATCATGGAATAGCGCAGGGCATTCAAAACGATCAATGCACAGATCACATTCCGCACAATCATCTGTTACTGTGACCATTTTCTTTTCCGGAATAGCTTCTTCCCTGTGAGCGATGAGACAGGGATGGCGAGCGATGATGACGGCAATCCCCCCTTGAGGTTCGTTTACGTATTCGGTAGACTTTTTGAGTACCTGGTTCATCTTTTTGATATCGTAGGGATCCACCACCTCCACAAAATCAACCCCACACCCTGCGACAACCCTTTCCAAGGAGATGGCGTTTCCCTCGCTCCCGTCGGCCCGTATGCCGAGAGCGGGCGTAGGCTGCATCCCAGTCATGGCGGTCGTCAGGTTATCGAGGATGACGAGGATGAATCGTGCCCCATTATAGACAGCATTCAACAGGCCTGCGGCTCCTGAATGGAAGAAGGTGGAGTCACCAATGGTTGCTACAACAGGCTGCTGTACCTCGTCCTGATCAAAGGCGTGATAGAAGCCGGAAGCCATGGTGATTGCCGCCCCCATGTCTAAACAGGTATCCACCACGCCCATATTGAGGCCCAAGGTATAGCAGCCTATGTCCGAGGTAAATATCGCCTTTGGCCTGGTCTTCCTTATGGCAAAAAAGGCCGCCCTGTGCGGGCATCCAGGGCACAATGTGGGCCGACGTGTAGGAAGCTGGAGGTTTTGGACCAGTTCCGTGGCTTCGAGATCGTCATCTTCCTGAAGAGGTTTCAGGCTCAATGCCTTAAGGACCGTGTTCAGCAGTT
>JASFTV010000141.1:0-8515 GCA_050050615.1 Desulfobacteraceae bacterium | reverse complement strand
GAGGATTTCGTTCATCACGAGTTCCGCGGTCGATCTTCGCTTGACCATTCTGTAGTTCATGGCATAGTCTGCCCTTCCGACGTGATAGCACCTCTATCAACGATCTGGAATAAATGAAAAGGTGAAAAAATAGGCCTTCGACATCCCCCAAGGATAACCCATCCTTTGGATGCGAATTGTGATTGATAAATGTCTCCTAATCGATTAGTATCAGCTTGTCAAGAATTTATCAGGTCATCAGACCAATTTTCTTGAATTGCCCACCGCCCGCATGCCGGCCCAACCTCCCGCGGGCTGATCTTGAAATCTAAGTGATTGAAACTATGATGAAAATGTATTATCCACAGGAGAATGCCTGATGAATGCAAAAGAACGTGTCATGGCGGTTCTCAACCATCAGGAACCGGACCGGATGCCCTGTTTCGGGGCCAATTCTACCGTGACTTATGACCAAATGGAGAAGGTCAAGGCCTTCTGGCCCGAGGGCCATGAGAAAGGTGAGGTGATGGCCAAACAAGCCATGGCTGCATATACCGTTCTCGGTTTTGACGCCGTGAGGGTGCCCTTCTCCCAGACTTTCGAAGCAGAAGCCCTCGGGTGTAAGATAAAGCCTGGAAAGAATGTGGACGACAGTGAGGGCATTCCCGGAATTGAACCTCAACCCCCATATACACTGGATGACACCCCTGTCTTTCCCGATGACTTCCTTTCTCGGGGCAAGATCCCGGAATTGCTCAAGGCGGTACGGATCCTGAAAGAGGAAGTGGGGGACGAGGTACCCGTTGTAGGCGGGATTGTGGGCCCCTTCAGTATTGCTGCGGCCCTATTGGACATGGTCCCCTTGCTCCGGGCCACCATCAAGGCGCCGGAAAAAATACCTCCCTTCCTAGAGGTGGCAGAAAAGGCGGGAGCGGCCCTGGCCAATGCCCTTGTCGATGCCGGGGCAGACATCATTGCGTGTGAGGACATGACCGCCTCACCCGAACTCATTGCACCCAATACCTATTTGGATTTTGAGCTGGAATATCAGCGCAGGCAGTTTGAAGCCATTTCCACGCCCAAGATTCTCCATATTTGCGGAAATGTTGATTTTATTGTGGAATCGATGGGAAAGACGGGGGCCGACGTGCTCAGCCTAGAGCCCAAGGCGAGCCCTCAACTTGCCCGGGAAAAATGCGGACCGGAGATAATCCTGATGGGGGGTGTGGATACAGCAATTACCCTTTTTTGGAAGGACCCTGACACAGTCAAGGCGTTGTGTGAGAAATCCATTGCCGACGGTATCCAGATTTTGGCGCCCGGCTGCGCCGTCAGCCCCGGCACCCCACTGAAGAATTTGCAGGCCATGGTGGACGTGGCGAAGGCCCATTAGCGTGGTCATGGAGAATTGAATGCTGATTCTATCGTCCTCATAATGGCTGATTAGTGGCGGCCGGACAGGAAACTCGGGCCCGTGGACACGTCCTCCTCCTCAAAGCGGCTCAGGCGTAAAGGGTTGTCCTTGTTATCCATGTTCCCGTTAATCAAGTCGGCCGTCCACTTACCCGCTGCCGCGGAGAGCATCACCCCCGCCCAATACCCACAGTTGAGATAGAATCCGGGCACGGTGTTCAACGGGCCGATCAAGGGTTGCGCATCCGGTGTATACACATATTGACCGGCGGAGGTATTCAGGTCGGTGGTCTTGAGGTTGGCGGCAATCTCGGTCCAAAAAGGCGTCAGTTCGGCAACCTTGTCCATGCACATCGCGGCAAAGTCCCAATCCCCTAAAGGGTTGTCCATAGGTTCTGTGACCGGCTCATCCGGATCCAGCCAGCCGGCGAATGCGCCTCCGGTCTCGGGGCGCCAGTAGCTCTCGTTGTCCACATTGATGGTCAGAGGGGCATCCTGAGGCACCAATGGCTGGTTGGAGATGTATATTTTCTGCCGGCGGACGGGCTCGAGCGGCAGATCCAGGCCCACCATGCGGCCGATTCTTCCGGCAAACGGGCCAGCCGCATTCACCACGTTCCGGGTTTGGACCGTCCCCCGGTCCGTTTCCACGCCGCTGACGCCTCGGTCGTCCCTGAGAATATTGGTCACACGGGTCCTGATCCAGAACGTCGCCTTCGATCCCTTCACATAGCCCTGGGTCGCTTCGTGGGCCGAGAACCACCCGTCTTTCCGGCGGAACGTGCCCGCAACGATCTTGGGGGAAGCCCAGGGGAATCTTTTCCGGAGCTTTCCTCCGTCAAGGAACTCACTGTCGGTGACACCGAGCCTGTGATATTGGTCAACAGCCTTTTTCATGTCTTCCACCTTGCCCGGATCTGCAGTGATGAAAAGGTAACCTTGATGCTTGAGGCCGATGTCATAGTCCGGGATGCCGATAATCTCGCCAAAACGCTCCCATACATCGACCGACTGGAGGGCAAGAGCAGCCATGCCCGGCTCAGTGAACTGCTTCCGAAAAGACTCAATGGAGGCCGCACTGGTCAGGGTGGAAAGCCCATCGCGCATCTCCACGACAATGGTGTCCAGACCGGCGCGAGAAAGCCAGAAGGCCGTGGCCACTCCCACAATGCCTCCTCCAATCACAACGACGTCGGCAGCTTGACTCTCACCCCGATTTGGAACGAAAACCTTTCGCATACAACAAATCTCCGTCAGGGCTCAAATTGGTGCTTTTCTTGATTCCACTGATTGCCAATCACAGCCATTTATTTCCAATTTTGTGCCATTTGGTCCAATTCTTTGACAACCGCTGAGGGCAGCTCCGGCGGCTCGTGTCCCATCACCTCCAGTGTTCTTTCCCGCAGTCGCTCCTCAAAGCGCCTTCCACCCTGCTCTAGCCATACATCATGGATGGAGCGATCGAACAAGTCCGAATACCACACCTCCCGAAAGTGCTTAAGCGTGTGATCCTCCTCGATGAAATGACCCCCGGGGCCGATCTGATCAATGACATCAAGGGCGAGTGTTTCATCATTGACCTGGATGCCGCGAACGAATTGAGTGACCATGTCCAGCACTTCATTTACCAGGACCATGAAAGCTGGTGAAACGAGTGAGCCGTGATCCAGTAGTCCACAATCGTGAATTAAATTGCCCCCGCTGAGGGCCGATGCATAGCAAGAGTAGGTTGCTTCAGCAGCCGATTGGGAATCGGGCAACTTGGCGTCTGAGCAACCGGCAGTCCCGAAGACCGGGAGGTCATAGAATTGGGCCATCTGGGCCATGGCTGTCGACATCAGGCTCATCTCAGGTGCACCGTAAGAAAAGATCGTTGTTCGCATATCCATCACGGTCGCAAAGGCGCCGTATATAAAAGGGGCGCCTTCCCGTATAAGCTGAGCAATGACCAGGCCGCTAAGGGACTCCGCGCTTCCCTGAACAATGGTGCCCGCAAACGTGGCTGGGGCGGTGCTCCCGGACTGAGGAGCCCCGCAACAAATCTGAGGGATGCCCTTTTCGGCGCAGAAGATCATCTTTTCTATGTTCTCGTCAGGATGGACGAGCGGGGAGATCGGATCAATCAAGAGCACGACTGTGGGGGCTTTAAGAAATCGGCTCTCGCTGCCTGTGAGGAGAAGGGCCATTTCATATATATCTCTGAGGCTGTTCACATCGTTGCAACAGAAAACCAATGGTTTTTCGGAGTATTTGAAGGCCTCCCTTACAACCAAACGGTCTGCAAGTTCGGGGAGCACATCGTCAGCTAGGCCGAATGTCATCCCCCAGTCGTAATTTGGCAAGGCATCCAAAATCGTTGCCGTGGTACGACAATCCTCGATGGTGAATCGCCGGCGCTCCCCCGTGAAGGGGACCAGATAATCCATGCAATCAACGTTTGGTCCGAACCAGCTCCGGTCTCCCTCAAGAATGACCGAACGCTCGCCGTTGCGTTTCCCCAAAGCCACACGTGAGGGTGATTTTTGCAAGGCCTTATCGACCATCCATGCGGGAATCCTTACCCGATGCTTGTCCACACGGGCGCCGGCATCGGCTAGTTTCTCCACAGCCCCGGGATGAGAGATGTGTACCCCGGTGCGTTCCAGCAATTCCAGCGTGGCCATATGGATCCGCCGCAGCTGCTCTTCACTAAGCGCATTCAATTTTGGCTTGAAATCTAGGTCAAGGTCTTTCACGATCTCTTCCTCCCCCAACGGTTATCACTACGATGCCGACACAATGGTTCCCATTTTATGCGAAAGAAAAAGCACTGAACAAGCCGGCTCGCCAGTCACCCCAAGTCGACCTTTCTTAACAGGCCTGCACCCATGCCACATGAAGATATCTCTGTCAACACAAATCATTGATACCCATTTCACCAACAGGCGAACTGGCCACCAAGCTGTATTGTATCAGAATACGTTCTGCAATTTCCAGGAGATCTAGAATGAAAGAAGGGAGGGCAAGAATCCACAAATCATACATACTACAAAAACCGCGGCAGAGAGGCCCGTCCTGAAGGGCGGGGAGATTCACTTGAGGGTGCTCGACTTTTCGAGGAGTACCAAATTGGCTGGTGAACCTTTTTCAAATGTTCTGCCTGGACATTAGCAAAATCGGTGGGTATTATCTGTTTGCCTGGAGCGTGTCTTTATCAACCTGTCATCTCGACCCACGCGAAAGCGGGGAGGAGATCTGATACGGCGTGTCATCGCAACCTCTCCGAAGGGCCAGGGGGAGCGATCCCTGGCCCAGATCTGGCATTGTGATTTGGCAGTTTGGTACCGAGTTATGGAGGAATTCATGTCCTATTGCTGATACTAGAGGGACATAGCGCCAGGGCAGGCTCAATGAAGGGGAGATTGCCACGGCCTTTCTCGAAAGGGCTCTCTTCCACCCCTCAGGACACAGTGGGCTCGCCATGACGGTGAAAAGAGACTTGGTGCGTTATTAGTCCTATTACCAGCGGCTAGCGAGGTTAGCGTGGCATATTACACACAGCAGCGATCGGGATTTCTTAAAGATGAAGGTTTTGGCCTCATCCACATTTATTATGGACAAGGAGTCGGAAAAACCACGAGGACAGTCGGCCTAGCCATAAGGGCAGCAGGTGAGGGCCTGAAGATTCATTTTGTCCAGTTCATGAAATCGGGCTCCTCAGGAGAGAGCAAAATATTTGAGGAAATTCCTTGCATACATTATTGGTGTCCTGGTGAACATCCTTTTATCATGTCTCGGGGGCCGGAAGCTATTCATTATGAGCATGCGGCCAAAGCTTTTGGGTATGCGCTAGAGGCTGTCAAAAAGAGCCCTCATTTGATCGTGTGTGACGAGATATTGGATACACTCATTTTTGACACACTTCAAAAAGAGCAGCTCATAGACCTAATCCAACAATGCAAAGGAAGGATTGAACTTGTTATGACCGGCAGGTCTGCACCTAGCGAGATCCTCGAATTAGCTGACTATGCTACGGAGTTTGTCCAGGTAAAACACCCTTACTACAGTGGCGCTAAAGCACGAAAGGGGATCGAATACTAGCCGCCGGTGGGTTTCTTTCCTTGATTCTTGGATCAGTGCAAAGGGAGTCATGTCGTAGTAAGAAACCACTTGGCGGTGATCTTTTTGAGTGCCGAGTCACCAGCCAAGATGAGCGATCATTGGCCCTGAATCTCAAGCAAGTTCACCTTTTGGGAGTTGCAACCCAAGACGAAGGGGCTGGAAAGGGGGGAAACGGGTCCGCAGGGCATCTACGCTTTAGCTTCAGTGAGGCTCTGAATAAAGGATTTTAATTGAGATATTTGTTTGCGGGTCATTTCAGCAAATTTTGCGCCGCGGCGTCTCGCCTGTGTCGCGCTAATTGTAAATCCAGGGCCTATCTTGAAGTCATAGACGGTTTTGACGGGTACCTTATCTAAAGAAACGCTATCAACCGCCGAGTATATCCTCACTTCAAAGGATTCATTCAATACCTCTTCTTCGGCAATGTACCGAAAGGAAATGCCGCCTCTGCTAATATCTATAATTTGCCCTACTTTGCTGGGCTCAGCAGCAAACTCAACAAATACAGGTTTTTTCACCTGGATACGCTTATGCTTCCTTCTCTCAGGCAAGTCTTTTCTGCTCACGATCTCAACGTCCTTTGGAGGAGAGAGCTATTTCACAAACTCTCGTCAAATGATCACGGCCTAGTCAGATTACTCATTCCGGGAGAGCATGAATTCTTCGGGCAATCGGGTTAGATCAACTGAAGGCCCGGGCTTGTGCGATCCCTTTTTACTATGAAATAGAGTGTAATGCCAGGGCAGATTGAGAGTCTCAATGATCGGTGGTAAGTGACAGAAAAGGCGCACCCATTTCCTTCTCTCGTTTTGTCTCCTGCGCTCCAGATAGACTCGCCTTTCATGGCCACCATAAAGATGGTCCCTGAATGCTCTGCGTTCTGTGCCAGAGCGCCTATCTTTACCGGTTCTACGATCTTTTTGAAGGAAGGTATCCATTTCAGCCTCCTTCCAGCTTCCTTGAATAAAGAGGGCGCCGAAAACTCAAAAGTGCTATGGAAGGTCCTCAAAGGACCAAGATAGGCCCATTTTTAGATTCTCGTGCATAGGAAGTCCCCCTCGTTAGGGGTTAAGAGGAAAGGAAAAAGACTCCCACTTTTTAACTGGCAACATTCGTGCCATACTTCTTGCGCCTCAATGGACCAATTTTTTAAACGAAGTGAAGGGCTTACATCAGGCAAAAGGGGCAGAGAAAGAAGTGTGTAAAACATTAGCACTCGGGTGTGTAAAGGACTTCCACCGAGTGGCAAAAGTTTTCCCTCCTGCAATCAGCAGGTCAGAGGTTTTATCAGGCATTTCAGAAAAGGCATGATCACTTTTATGTCGAGTAGAAAATGTTCTCTTTAGTAAGAGGGCACAAGATCTAGTACCATGATATTTTTGGGCTACAAAATAAATAAATTAAATAATTTTTAGTTTTTTTATGCAAAAATTATTGCAAAATATTTAAAGATATATATAATTATAAGCCACCTTGCAGCACAGGTTATACACTATAAATAAAAACCGAGGTGCGCGATGGCAAAAAATAGTTTGCAAAAAAAGGGTCAGCCCTTCCTCATGACCAAGGAGGAATTTGCCAGGAAGGCAGGGGTTGCGCAATCGGCCGTTGATCGTATGGAAAAAGGAAAGACCTACGTACTAGATACGAAGGGGAAGATGATCATGGCCCTCGGATATGATCTATCCACGAAGGACATGATTTTCTATGTGGAATGAGAGCGGTGCTGGAATCTCCAACATTTAAGACGCCCATGATGAAATCCAATTCTGATTCTAGGTTGGGTGTGCCTTTCAAAGAGATTTCTTCCATAAATATATGGAAGGGAGCGGGAAAACGCATGATTTACGGCATATCTGGATGCTTCAGCTCAGGCCCGTTTGTTTTCTTACCTCTCGCCGTGAATGCGGCAGGCTACGTGGTTTACAAATTCATAAGATGGGTGTCATACCAAGATATATCCCAGCGCTATTGACCTCTCGGTGTCGCCTGTAGCACACTACTCTCGGTCTTTTTGTGAATGATCTTCCCGATGGCAGGATCTGTCTCCTGGTAAATTTACCATCCATAGATCGTCGGATGCAGTACTAAGCATACCTCTCATCTCCAACCCTCTTCGAATGACTCTTCAAACAACAAAGACGCCTCCAGAAGCGTGGAAATGAAAATGACGTTTCTGGCTTTTGATACCAAGTTGCCATGGTTCCAAAAATTGTAGCCGTTTGAAAGCAACTTGGTATGAAGCGAAAAAGCCCCTGGAACACCGGGCTGCGAACCTCCTCCTAACCCCGAAAGCCCAATTGGGCCGGGGTCTCAAGGGGCAGCACCGGGGTAGGCTAGGGAACTGGTATTGGTTATAGGGATGCTGAGCGTGGGTTCCTGAAGCTCCTGGGGGTAAGGCGGGGGCATGGGAGACGCTTTTTGAGCTACGAAAATGAGCAAGAGGGTTAGGAAAAGCACTTGTAGACAAAAGGTAAAAGGACTTTTCATATAACCAGCTCCTTAACTGCTATTGGAAGGAATAGGGTTCGTAAAGTTTAGCCATCCAAAGACTTCTAGACTCAGATTTGCCAGACAACGGTCCCCATAGAGGAAAGTAGCCAAATCTAGGGCAAAAAAAATGCCAAACCGGATTGCCATTAAATTGATAAGAATTTCAAGCGGTTAATAATACAGAGGGAAAGCATAATAGACATGTATGTAATTGAATACCAACTTTCTGAGAAAGAAAATGCCACTTTTTGGAAGAAGCTTACACACATAGGATTACAAATAGGAGGGGGCGAAGCAGAGCGCCCCCCCCTCCTTCTTTGCAAATGATATTCTAGCCTCATGCCGGCCGGGTGCCTTAAACGCCGTTTCCGCATGAGTCAATCAGGGCTTAGAATGCGAAAGTTCTTGTAATGATGATCAGTTTGCTGTATTATGGGTCAAAACTGACGTTGATCCCTTCTCTTTTTTAGTGATTTCCGTATTTCCCCGGTCTTCAAGCCCCTGAGTCACGGGCAGTTTTGTGTGGCTC
>JASFTV010000140.1:0-8517 GCA_050050615.1 Desulfobacteraceae bacterium | reverse complement strand
ATAACGGTATCGAGGAGGTTTTTACCTCCGTGAGATGGGATTTTACCGACATCTTGTCTTTTTTCAAGATCCTCGGTTTCGAAAGAAGTGAGTTCCTGCATCTTCGAAAGCACCTTAAATAATCTAAGGGCACGGGGAAACGGTAAGCAGGATCTACAGATCAATTCCACCCTCCGAATGAAATCGCAAATCTTCCGTCGTCCAATGAAGCGATTCCCACCAGGCAGGGGTACTCTCAAGACCAGTATTGCGGCTGATCGCCTCTACCATGAAGCACGGGAATACCATTTTTGGAATCGGATGGCCTTAGTACCCTTACAAGAGGGAGGTTAAACCAATGGCCGATAAGATTATCAAGTTTCCCGTCAGTTATGCGCGGCGCATGCAGGAGAAAATCGGAAGGGGATTGGTGCCCTGTATGGCAACGGAACGGTGGATACAATTTCCGCTGGAATCGAGCGGTTATTTTGATGAAGGCGAGTTCATTGAAATATCCGTCATGACTTACAGTCATGCCCATGATAAGCCAAGAAAAATCTGTGACTTGACCGTGACCAGGGAGGACCTGCTTCGAGCTATCAGTGCAGTCGTTCCTCCGGATGGGCACGCCTAGCCTAGGAATTGGAGGGCTCGAGCCCATAGGGCCTAGAAGCTATTTTCAAAGATGGCGATCAGGGGTGCCAGATGGTCTTGCATCAATGCCAAAAGGGATAAGAAAACCCATCCGAAACCGTCCCGCTGAGATCGGGACTCGAGCAAGGCAGGGGGTGGGCTTGGCATGAAAGGGGGCGTTTATTAGGTCCTGCCTCTTTCTCTTTTCCAAAATGAGTCCAAGGTGAACCATGGAAGGCATGCTCAACTGGGGCGTAAAGCTCGTTCTATGGTGCCAGCAATTCAGCCCGACACTGGACCCCGTTTTCAAGGTGTTCACTTTTATGGGGGAAGAGGTCTTTTTCATGATGCTCCTTCCTTTTATTTACTGGTGTGTGGATCGCCGCATCGGCATCCGACTGATCATCTTGTTTCTCTTCTCCGCTTACCTCAACTCGGCGCTCAAAGCAATTTTGGTCCAACCAAGGCCTTTCCAATACGATCTCCGGGTCAGACCATTGGTTCAAGCCCATGGATATAGTTTTCCGAGCGGTCATACCCAAGGTGCCGTTGTGGTCTGGGGTTACCTCGCCTCTCAACACCGGCGCGCCTGGCTCTGGGTGGTTGCCGGGTTGCTCATGGCATTCATACCCCTTTCGCGACTCTATCTCGGCGTCCATTTCCCAGTCGATCTGCTGGGGGGGTATGTTCTGGGTGCCCTGCTTTTGGTTCTTTACCTTCGGCTTGAGGCGCGTGCAGAAGCATGGCTTCAAACAAAGGGCATCATCTGGTCACTGGGTGTTGCCCTCCTTCTGCCCACCCTGCTCCTTATCCTTCGCCCGTTAGAAGCATACACAGGCCTGACCGCCTGTGCCCTGCTTATGGGCATGGGTGTAGGGTTTGCACTCGAGGGACGTTGGGTCGGCTATGCCTCAGGGGGTCTCTGGTGGAAGCAGGTGCTGCGTTTCCTCGTTGGCGAAGCAGGGCTATTTCTGCTTTGGTTAGGCTTGCGGATTGGCTTTTTGGATTTAGAGCCCCAAGCGCTCTTTCGCTTCGTTCGTTACGGACTGGTTGGGCTCTGGGGGGGGCTTGGCGCGCCTTGGGCATTTGTGAAGCTTCGCTTGGCGGAAAAACGTTAGTTAGAGGGGCCAAATCTGCTCTTACCCTGTGAACTCGTGGCAAGAAGAAATAAGGTCCTCGATTCCTGAATGTGGAAGGGGAAAGGTTGAGACCACACGTCCACTTTCCCGTTATTTCGTAGCAAAAAGGACCCGCCAAAATAACGAAAGTAAGGGACGGGTTGTATATTTCATAACACCCAAAAAGGAAAGGGAAACACTATGATTTACATAGGCAATTTTATCCATACCACAAATCAAGAACAGAAGGATGAAGGGAGTAGACGGCATGGCGAGTTCAGTATGATCGTAGAGACGGATAAGGCCGAAGTCGCTATTCAAATGTTCAAAAAAAGACTCGTTGAGTACAGGGAGACGAGCGATTTTTTCGAAGGAAGGTGCTCGATATTTTTTACTCAGCTTCTGGAATTCGAAAGTTTCCCAAAGAGAAGGGCAATCATGTTGAACTATATATCCTATGCGGGTGATCCTATGATGCCCTTTATTGGTTGTTCAATTCCCTCGGAGGAGACAAACGGGTGCAGGATCTACGATTGGAAAGACAAAGAACCTGAGGTTGACGGACAGAAAGAGCGGGCCTTTCTGGAATTTGAGGTATGATAACATTTTTATGAAACAGCTCAAAGGGAGGGTTGGCATTCAGGAGGAGACAAAGTCACCGTGCAATTCAACAAATATCATGCCCTCGGCAATGATTATATCGTCCTCAACCCGTCCGATTTTGGGGACTCTTTGACGCCCTCCCAGGTGAAGCTGATTTGCCATCGACATTACGGCGTTGGTTCAGATGGGATTCTTTTCGGTCCCTTTGAGAGCTCAGAGTGTGACTACGCGTTGCGCATTTTCAACCCTGACGGTGGTTGAGGCGGAAAGGAGCGGGAACGGGCTACGGGTTTTTTCTCGCTACCTCCGGGACAGGATATTAGGAGGCATTATGGAATCTTTGTTGAAAGAATGGGATGGTGAAGAGGTGATCATCCGCTTGGATCGCCCCACCGGAGCCTGGATCATTATTGCGATCCATCAGACCCGGTTCGGGCCGGCAAGAGGCGGAACGCGTATGAAAGGGTATCCGGATTTAGAGGCTGCCCTGCGTGATGCACTCAGTCTGGCAAGAAGCATGAGTTATAAGTTTGCTGTAGCTGATTTCTCCTCGGGAGGTGGTAAGGCTGTCGTCTCTGTCCCAGAAAACTTCCAACCTGCCGATCGGGATGATCTTCTGCGGCGTTACGGCACTCTGGTTCGACAGCTTGGTGGGTTATTTGAGACAGGGCCTGACGTCGGCACAACATCGGAGGACATGGACACTATCGCTGAAACCGGAGCGCCCTACATCTTTTGCAGAACCCCTGCAATGGGTGGTGCTGGCGGCCCAGGGCGCTTTACGGCGTTGGGGGTGTTTAGTGGTATTGAGGCTGTGTGTGAACAGCTCTTTGGCGATGAATCCCTCGCAGGTAGGCGTGTGTTGGTTCAGGGCGCCGGAGCCGTGGGCGGTCCCTTGATCGGTATGCTGCGAGATGCCGGCGCCGAGGTGCTTTTCAGCGATGTGGATCAGGCCAGCATCCGCCATTTCCGTGATGTACTGAAGCTTCCATTTATTTCAACCGAGGCCGCTTATGACACCCCCTGCGATATATTTTCCCCGTGTGCGCTGGGGGCAATTCTAAACAAGGACACCATTGCCAGGCTAAAATGCCTTGCTGTGGCAGGGGGAGCGAACAACCAACTTGCGGAGTTGGAAGATGCTGAGAGGCTTCACAAGAGGGGCATCTTGTATGCGCCCGATTACGCCATGAACATCGGCGGAGCTATGGGAGTCATCGGTATTGAAGCGGTGGGCTGGTCCCATGAAAAAGCGGACGAGCAGGTCAAGGCGGTGAAGGGGACGATTCGCCGCATTTTTGAAGATGCAAAGGCTGAAGGGATTAACCCCGATATGATGGCACGCCGTATCGCCGAGGCCCGGCTATCTGATCCCGAAGGTTGAAAGGAATGTTCTGACATGAGAGTCTTCGAACCCTTTGTTCCTCATGGCTGAGGCCTTTAAGAAGGTGACAAAAATGAAAAAGATCGGAAGATTGCATGTCCTGACGGACGTCGTTCTTCAAAGCAGTTTTTCTCATGAAGACCTCGCACAACTCGCGATTGCGGGAGGGGCGGACACGATCCAATACCGCCAAAAAACGGGGGCAACGCGCAAGATGATTGAGGTTGCCCGAAACCTGAAGCAGGTTTGCTCGGGGGCTGGGGTGGCTTTCATTGTGAACGATCGGGTGGATGTGGCGATTGCGACAGAGGCAGATGGCGTTCACTTGGGCCAGGACGATTTTCCCATTCCCCTTGCGCGTAAACTGCTGGGGGAAAACCGGATTATCGGCGGTTCAGCAGCGACCCTTGAAGAGGCCCGGATATGCCTCTCAGAGGGGGCGGACTACGTGGGTTTCGGCCCTGTCTACCCCACCGGTTCCAAGGATGATGCAGGCCCGGTGAGCGGGCTTCATATTTTGAGAGAGGCGGTCGAGACGATTCCGTTGCCCATCATTGCCATTGGTGGTGTCACGAACGAGAATGCGCCGGATGTGATAAGAGCCGGGGCGTACGGAATCGCCGTCATCTCCGCCGTTTGCTGTGAGAAAGATCCCGAACGGGCAACAAGGGCGCTTCATCAAGCGCTGGAAAGAGGTTTTCACGGAGCAGGAGCTCATCATGCCTGAAACCCTGTCAGATATCGGTGAGTTCGGACTCATCCATAGAATCGAGGAACTCCTCAGGAAGGAAGGTGTCGAATCTCCCGGTGTGACCCTTGGCATTGGGGATGATACGGCCTCGTTTCGGCCTCGAGAAGGATTTGAGCTATTGGTGACTTGTGACTGCGTTGTAGAAGGCCGTCACTACCTCCCGCAACACATTGGACCTATGGATCTGGGGCGTCGAGCCATGGCCTTAAACATCAGTGACATCGGGGCCATGGGTGGCCGACCCCTTTACAGTCTCGTCTCTCTGGGATTGAAGGGTGACACGCCTGTCAGCGATGTGGAGGCGGTGTACCGGGGTTTCGTCGCAGAGCTGAATCCTTTTGGAGCATCTGTTATCGGGGGCAATATCACCAAATCTGAGGGTGGGGCGTTCATCGACATCACCCTTATCGGAGAAGTCGAAGCTGGGAAGATCGTTCGCCGTTCCACAGCGCGTCCGGGGGATGTCATTCTGGTCACCGGGTACCCGGGCCAGGCGGCTGCTGGATTACATCTGCTCCTTCAGGCCCGGGAAAACGAGATTTTGAAGGACCATCCGCTGGTTCAAGTTTATAATAGACCGTCCCATCGAGCGCGGGAGGGAGAGTCGGTTGCCCACACAGGATATGCAACTGCAATGATCGATACCAGCGACGGTTTCCTCGGGGATCTGGGACACATTTGCGAAGAAAGCAAGGTGGGAGCCGAACTGATTCAGGAAAGGCTGCCTCTAAGCGAAGACCTTAGGAAGGTCGCCCTGGTTGTGGGGAGGGACCCATACGACCTTGTTCTCCAAGACAGCGACGACTACGAACTCATCATGACTTGTTCAGCCGACCATGTGGATCATATTCGATCTGCTATTGCAGTGACATATGATGGCCCCGTCACCGAGGTGGGACGGATGACAGATGCCCATGAGGGCATAAAGCTCATACGTTCTGATGGGTCTTATCGTATCATGAAGGCCACCGGGTGGGACCACTTTGCTTAACGCGAAACTTGATACTGGACATTGGTACATTAACAACGCCTGGGGAGGTGAGCATGTTTGATCAAGAATTGGCCGAAAAAGCGGCTGGGAATCTAGTGCGCCTTCGGGAGAAAAAGCCCCTCATCCATAACATCACCAATTATGTTGTCATGAATTACACCGCCAATGCCCTGCTGGCATGCGGTGCCTCTCCGGTCATGGCCCACGCCGTGGAGGAAGTGGAGGAGATGGTTTCTCTTGCAGGGGCACTTGTTCTCAATATCGGGACCCTTACGCCATACTGGATTGATTCCATGTTAAAGGCAGGAAAACGGGCCAATGAACTGAACACACCCATCATTCTGGACCCTGTCGGTTCGGGCGCAACAACATTGCGGACTGAATCCTCAAAGAGACTTATCGAGGCGCTTTCCATCAGTGTGATCCGGGGGAATGCATCGGAGGTGCTTTCCCTGGCTCACGAGGGATCGCAAACCAAAGGGGTAGACGCTATCCACAGTGTCACGCAGGCAGCTAATGCCGCCCTCACGCTCTCCAAGGAGCTGAAGACCACGCTTGCCATCACAGGGGAGGTGGATTTAGTCACGGATGGTGAAAGAATATTCAGGGTCATGAACGGACACGAAATGATGGGTTATGTGACAGGGACCGGATGTACAGCCACGGTGATCATTGGCGCATTCCTGGCCGTGGACCGTGACGCCCCGCAGGCGACAGCAACCGCCCTGGCATACTTCGGGCTGGCCGGTGAGAAGGCCGCTAAAAAAGGGGAGGGGCCGGGTGGCTTTCAGATGGCCATGCTTGACGCGCTGTACACCATGGATGAGAAAGAGCTGAGAGAGGGCGCAAAGATTCAGAGTTAGGGATTACGGCAGGGAATTGCGCATGCGCACCCGCGGATGGTGGACCGTGGAGCCTTCTGGTGTAGCCGAGATCGTGGGGGTGCGAAGACAGGTATTCCAAAGGTTACAGCTGTTAGAAAAGCCTATCCAAACATAAAGTCGGAGGTCAAAAGTAAACCTTCATCTCACTTTGATGCCGTGGCGTTTTTGCCAATCCGGCCCGAACTTCTTGTCGAAGTAGTCCGCGAATCTATCGATCCATCGCCCCCAAAGACTCGCTCCCTTTTCCTTTGCTTCCAGGATGTCATTCAGGTAGATCGCGATGTTGGCGATTTTGTCTTTCGGTACGTAAGAGGCTGCCCCTTCTTTGTAAGATCTTAGAACATGCTCAGGGGTCAGTGCATGGGCTGTCAACATGACCGCTACCACCCCTTTTTGATTGGCAATTTTCAAAAGGTCATATCCTTCGACGCCCATAATGTCCAAGATGGCGATATCAAAGAATTCAGTTTCCAATAGTGCTTTGGCCTTTTGGAAATTTGAAGCTTCAGCAACGTCGCACATGGTGAGCAACGCCTCCAGAGTTTCCAACACATCAGGCTCATCATCGACGATAAGAATTCTCTTTCCATCTAATCGATCTTTCTTTTCCATGATTGACCCGCTCCGTGAGAGAAAATGCTTGAGATTGTGAGACGAATGACCCAATCCCTGTCGCCGTGAAAGGGTTTCCGGGTTGCCCCGAATCTGTCCTGATGATCGGGCCGGATCCCACCTCAGCAAGTGTCAGTATACTCGCCAAATACCCGGTCCAAATCACCATCGTCAACATCAAATACGGTGTCGTTGGGGGGCAGGGACTCCGTGGTCATGAATTCGGGTAGACGGTCCAGTCCCGGGCCAAGGCCGGCGCGGAGATTGAACATTCTCTCCCTCCACAGAGCATCCCGGCCTATGCATCGTATGTCAGTCTCCGTGGGGTCCTTGCCCGTGAGCGGGCCGATAAGGTCTGCGAATAGACCGTATTCCCCTCGAAGTCCCGTAAACTGGCACAACCCCAAGCTGTCGGCGATAAGGTTGTTGATCTGGGCTGTTCGAGAACGCTCAACATGTCCCACTTTTGAGAGTGGGTCTTCTGACACGAAACCCGTGGTGTGATCTGCTCCTTGAGGACTGGTGGCATAGGTCACGCCAAGCCCTTTGATGGGCCGGGCGCAGTGACCGGGCAGGGATTGCCCTTTGACCGCGGGTATTCGATGGATGCCGAACACTCTACCTGTGACGCACGTCCCTTGTCCCAAGATCCGGCCCATAATGGTGCCTCGACCGATCTCCTCGATTAGTTCAATCGCTTTTTTGCGATCGCCAAAGGTAAAGAGATCCGTCTCAGTGAGTATTCCCAGTGTCGCTCCGATTTCTATTGTGTCAATGCCATAATCGTCACAGCGAAAATCTATCTGTGCGATTGTGTCCAGGTGATCAACATCCAAATT
Organism: Desulfobacteraceae bacterium; assembly: GCA_050050615.1. GTDB lineage: Bacteria > Desulfobacterota > DSM-4660 > Desulfatiglandales > HGW-15 > JASFTV01. Next base: position 723 of record JASFTV010000140.1, on the reverse strand, counting down.
GGGGCCCATCATGACAATGGTTTCGTATTCCAATGCCGATGTCAAATAACGGCCCTTTTGGTCATGGAAGATATTGGAACACCGTACGATACAACCCTTCATACAAGGGTGACCCATGCGGCCCCCACGCTGCGCCACCAATGCCTTCAGACTTTCAGCGTTGACAGCGTCCTTTTTTTCATAACTCCCGGAGGTAAAGTTCCGCGTCGGCATGCTTCCGCGGGCGTTGCTGGCGTCTACAAGACCGGCCGTACCATTCTCCCGCCAGAATGCCGTCCTCTTGCTGGATTGAAGAAGATTCGTATATTCCTTGACAGCCTTGGCAAAGGATGCAGAATCAACGCCTTTGACCAGCTTGCCGCCATGAGGATCGATAACGATTGCCTTGAGTCCTTTGGCACCCATGACCGCACCCATGCCTCCACGAGCAGCATGACGGCAAGGACGGCCGTTTGTATCGGTGACAGCCACAGTAGAAGCAGCCATCTTCATCTCCCCGCAAGGACCCATCGAGATGACGACGATGTCATGGTTGAATCGTTTTTTGAGGGTTGCCACAGTACTGTAGTTGCCTAACCCCTTGAGTCCCGGTACCTGGATGATCTCCTCGGAATCCTTTCGTACGACCAGAACCTGCGGTGAGGAAGAGGGGGGCTTTCCCTTGATGACAATGACCCCGATACCCAGCTGAGCCAGCGTGATTCCCGCCATTCCGCCCACGTT
>JASFTV010000139.1:0-8581 GCA_050050615.1 Desulfobacteraceae bacterium | reverse complement strand
CGCTGGTAATTCCACTTCATTCCGACAAGCTCCAGGGAATTACCAAGCTAAAAGGCCACTTGTCCTTAACTTGAGCTCACTTTAAACATCTTAGGCACTTTAGTTCACACCATCTACAATGTTTGAACTGGTAACCGAGCTAAAACCTTGCGGGGATCAGCCCCATGCCATTGAAGACCTTGCCGGGGGCGTCAATGAGGGCCTCAAGCATCAGGTGCTGCTCGGCGTCACGGGATCAGGCAAGACCTTTACCATGGCCCATGTCATTGCCCGTGTCAAAAAACCCACCCTTATCATTGCTCCCAACAAGACCTTGGCCGCTCAGCTATATGGCGAGTTGAAGAAGTTCTTCCCTCACGATGCAGTCGAATATTTTGTGAGCTACTACGACTACTACCAACCGGAGGCCTACATCCCCCAGTCCGATACTTACATTCAAAAAGATGCCCATATCAACGAGCAGATCGACAAAATGCGCCATTCAGCCACCCGCTCCCTTCTAGACAGGGACAATGTGATCATCGTAGCCAGTGTTTCCTGTATCTACGGGCTTGGTTCCCCTGAGGCCTATCACAACATGCTTCTGTACTTGGAAAAAGAGAACATCATCTCCCGGGAGGATACCCTGAAAAAACTGGTGGAAATCCATTATGAACGGGGCGATTATGACTTCTCCCGGGGCCATTTCCGAGTCCGGGGCGACGTGGTCGATATCTATCCCGTGCATGAGGAAGACCGGGCTGTCCGGATCAACTTTTTCGGAGATGTGATCGAAGCCATTCAAGAGATTGATCCGTTAACAGGCAGGGTGACCAAAGAGCTAAATCGCATCACCATCTATCCAGCAACCCATTATGTAACCACGGTGGATATACGAGAGAAAGCGATACGCCAAATTAGAGAAGAGCTTAAGGAGCGGATAGCGTTCTTCCGTTCACAAAACAAGCTCATAGAGGCCCAGCGGATTGAGGAGCGCACGCTCTTTGACTTGGAGATGATGCTAGAGGTAGGATACTGCCACGGCATCGAAAACTACTCCAGGCACCTTACCGGACGGGCTCCCGGGGAACCGCCTCCAACCCTCTTGGACTACTTTCCCAAGAACTTCCTTGTCATTATCGATGAAAGTCACATTGCAATTCCCCAGTTGAACGGCATGTACAATGGAGACCGTTCAAGGAAACAGACCCTTGTGGATTATGGCTTTCGTCTGCCTTCTGCATTGGACAACAGGCCGCTCAGGTTCGAAGAGTTCGAAGAAAGGGCCAATCAGGTCATTTACGTCTCAGCCACACCTGGCCCCTATGAACTGGAAAAGGCGGAGATGGTTTCCGAACAGATCGTAAGGCCGACGGGCCTCGCAGACCCCGGGATCATCGTCCGGCCAGCCACAAACCAGGTGGATGACCTTCTGGGCTGGATAAGGGAGCACGTGGAAAAAAACGAACGCGTTCTTGTAACCACCCTGACCAAAAGTATGGCGGAGGATCTTACCGACTATTACGCCGAGCTGGGCATCCAAGTTCGATATCTTCACTCGGATATCAAGACCATTGAAAGAACGGCTATCATCAGAGATCTCCGGCTAGGGATTTTCGACGTCCTGGTCGGCATCAATCTCTTAAGGGAAGGACTTGACCTGCCTGAGGTGTCCCTGGTTGCTATCCTCGACGCAGACAAGGAAGGATTTCTCCGTTCAGAGAGGTCCCTGATTCAGACGTGTGGTCGGGCAGCCAGGAATGTGAACGGCTTGGTTATTCTTTACGCCGATGAGATCACAGGCTCCATGGCAAGAGCCATTGAGGAAAGCAACCGGCGCCGTCAATTGCAGCTCGAATACAACGAAGCAAATAGTATTACCCCCGCATCCATTCAGAAGGGGATTGATGATATCCTCGCCTCACCCTATGAGGCTGATTATGTCACGGTGCCGACCATCGCCGATAGGGAAGTCATATATCTCCCTCCTGAGCGTATTCAGAGAAGGATCAAACAGCTTCATAAAAAGATGATGGATGCTGCAAAGAGAATGGAATTCGAAGAAGCGGCACGCTTCAGAGATGAGATCAAGGCGTTGGAGGAAAGAGAACTGGATATCTTAGGCTGACGGCATTGAAAGGCGAGAGCGGTCCCTTTCCCGTCGTGCTTACAAAAAAAGGGCAGAACTATGGCGGACAATATTCGCTGGGTCAAGACCCATTGTTCAAGAATGGATCACGGCGGCTGTGCACTGCTGGTGGGGGTTGAGAATGGCAAGATTGAAAAAATCAAAGGGGACCCGGACGGCTTTTTGAACAAAGGCTACGTGTGTCCCAAAGGATTGGCCTCGGCTGATCGGCTTAGCCATCCTGGTCGACTGACCCACCCCCTGAAAAGAACGGGGGAAAGAGGAAAGGGTAAGTGGCAGAGACTCTCTTGGTCCGATGCGATACAACTGATTGGCGACAACTTGGGCAAAATAAGAGACGAGTATGGCGCCAAAGCGGTGGTCTTTGGTCAGGGGATGCCCAAAGGGCTTGATCTTTTTGGTCTGACACGACTGGCCACAATTTTTGGTTCTCCCAATGTCATCGGGGTCCAGGACGTCTGTCATGCACCCCGCGAGGTGAGTGGCCTCCATACCTGCGGCTTCTATCCTGTGGTGGATCTCCACCGCCAGAGCAAAGCGCTGATGCTGTGGGCAAGCAATCCTGCGAGCACGAATGAGGAGGGTCAGATTTGCAGTCTCCTCTTTCAACAGATTAGAAATAGAACGGAACTCATTGTCGTCGATCCGAGAAGAACCGCATTGGCAGAGAGAGCAAGAATCTGGCTCCAATTAAGACCCGGCACTGACAACGCCCTCGCTCTGGCCTTTCTCAACGTCATCATTGAAGAAGAACTCTGGGATAAGGCATTCGTCGAGAATTGGACCTATGGTTTCAATGAACTGGCCGCGCATGTAAAGGACTATACTCCGGAAAGGATGTCCGGTGTGACTTGGGTGCCTCCTGATCTTATTCGAGAGGCCGCCAGGTTCTATGCCACCTCCCAGCCGGCTGCCATCCAGTGGGGCAATCCCATTGAGCAGAATATCAACACCTTTGACACAGTGAGAGCGCTCCTTTGCCTCATGGCCATCTCCGGAAATCTCGATGTTCCTGGTGGGAACATACAGGCAAGTGAGCCCAGTGTCCTGAGCTTGGGTAAGTTCGTCCGATCGAAACTCCTGCCATCAAAAAGAAAAGAGATGCTCCACGCATTTCATCATACCATCCCCAGAATGATGACCGTGCCTCCGGCTTACTTTAGAAAGGCGCTGCTCGAAGAGATCCCCTACCCTGTCAAAGGGGCCTACTTTCAAGGGGCTAACCCGCTGCTCGCCTATGCGGACAGCCGGATGACCTTTGACGCCCTGATGAAGCTCGACTTCTTGGCGGTCTCAGATATCTTCATGACGCCAACAGCCATGTTGGCCGATGTGGTTCTGCCAGCTGCAACAACCTTTGAGTTTAACGATATCGGACATTACGGTCTGGGTCATGGTTATATCCTGGCCCGGCCCAAGGTGGTCGATCCGCCTGAAGCGTGCTGGCCTGATCTGAAAATAATCAATGAACTGGGCAAGGCGCTCACGCCTGGAGAGTACTGGTACGATAACTATGAAGCCCTTTTAGAAGAGGTGCTGAAACCGGCCGGGCTGACTTACACCGAGTTTGTAGAGCAGGGATATCTCAAGGGCCCAGACGAATTTCAAAAGTATCTTGACTCTGGATTCAAAACACCTACCGGCAAGGTGGAGCTTTTCTTGACCCAGGCTGAGGCGTTCGGGCTACCACCTTTGCCCGAGTTCACGGGTCTCCCAGAGGAGGATGATCCTGACTACCCCCTGGTTTTAACCAGTTGCAAAAGTCGCTACTATCTTCATTCCTCGTACCGATGGGTGGAGCGTTTAAGAAAACACAGGCCTCATCCCAAAACAGAGATTCATCCTGATACGGCGGCCGCATATGGTATCCTTGATGGGGATGAAGTGGTCATTGAGACCAGGAAGGGGTCGGTCAACCAGATCGCCCATATCACAGACAGGATTCACCCGAGAGTGATCAATAGCGCATACGGATGGTGGTTTCCAGAAGGAAAACCCGAGTCTTTATATGATTGGGAAAAATCCAATTTCAACATTCTCACCTCCGCGGAAAAAGTGGGAAAGGCGTTCGGCACCCCAAACCTCAAAGGGATCGGATGCAGAATAAGGCCCGTTTAACAGGGCGATGAAAAACGCCCATCTGCGGCGTTGCACTGATCCATCGTCACTGTGACGTACGCTTTCTATGTACGCGTCGTACCTCGGGATTTCGTGTCTCTTGCATCTGAGCCCTAATCGGGCGGGGCTTAATCCGCCTATGGCCGATAAGCCCCGCCCCTACAAAAAGAAAAACAAAATGTTTCATTTAATGTGAAAATATTTATGTCGTTGTGCATAGGTATGGAGAAATATCCCATTTCATCGCGAATAAGGGGAGGCAACGATGAAGGAAGATTTCATGAAGAATGATGATCAGGACCGAGCTCGAAAAGAACAAATCATGATAGAACAGTTGCAGGCCCAGCTCAGACCGCGGTTGGAGAACCTGCCAAACGAAGTTCCCCTCCTCCTTTTCACCTTTCCGGGTCAGAATGACGCCTTTACGGAAGCCACCAGGTTCCTTATTCGGGTCATTCGCGAAATCGCCCCTATGATCGCACTGACAGAATATGATCTCAGCCACGAGACGGCTCAAAGATACAATGCGGTATCTGCGCCCACCCTCCTCTTTGATCCCGAACGCTACCAAATACGCTGGCTGGGTGCCCCTGTGGGGGAAGAGGCCCGGACCTTTGTGGAGGCCCTTCTGATGATGGGGCACAGGGTAACCTCCTTGAGCGAACAATCCATGAAAGTCCTCGACAAAATCGGTTCACCTCGCGACGTTAAGGTGTTTGTAAGCCCCTCCTGTCCATACTGTCCCCAACAGGCGGTCAATGCTCTTCGGGCAGCCATCGAAAAACCGGATATGATTTCCCTCGAAATCATTGACATACAGGCAAACCCGGAGCTGGCCGATCAATACTCTGCCCAAAGTGTACCCCAGGTCTTCGCAAACGAAATTCTCATGGCTCAGGGCGCACAACCCGAAGAGTTGTTCATGCTCTCTCTTCAAAAGCTTGAACAGCAGACCGTTTTCATTCCTGACAGCGATGCAGAGGAGGTCGAAACCGATCTTGTCATTATTGGCGGAGGTCCTGCTGGATTGACCGCGGGCATCTATGGGGCTCGAAGCGGTCTTCGGGTCGTGGTCATTGAACGCGGCACCTTAGGGGGCCAGGTGGCGACGACACCGGTGGTGGAAAACTATCCCGGCCTCACGCAGGTGGGCGGCAAAACGCTGGTGGATCTCATGGTGAGCCATGCCCTGGAATACGTTAATATCTTTCCTGGAGAAGAGGTGATGGACATTCAACCCGGTGACCCCATTGTGGTCTTGACCAACCGAAGGCGTTTTACGGCAAGGACCGTGCTTTTAGCAACAGGGGCAAGTCACAGACACCTCAACGTGCCAGGCGAGTCTCGGCTCTCCGGCCATGGTGTGAGCTATTGCAGTACATGCGACGGTCCGCTTTTCAAAGGAAAGAAGGTGATCATGGTTGGAGGCGGCAACAGTGCGGTGACCGAAGCCTTGCACCTTCATAACATCGGCGTGGATGTGACGCTTGTTCACAGGAGAGACACTCTGAGGGCTCAGGAACACCTCGTTAAGAATCTCATCGCTAACAACATTCCTATTCTATTCAATACCGAAGTGAAAGAGATTCGAGGAAAGGATCGGGTGGAGGAGGTTGAACTCCTTAACAACCAGTCGAAACAGGCGATAACCATGCCGGTTGACGGTCTGTTCGTCGCTGTCGGGTATACGCCTGCCATCGAACTAGCCCAGAAGATTGGGGTGGAACTCAGTCCTGATGGTTACGTCAAACACGACTCGCGGCATAGAACCAACATTCCTCGAATCTACTCCGCAGGCGACGTGGAAGGTGGTTACAAGCAGATCGTGACAGCAGCAGGACAGGGCGCTGAAGCGGCCCTTGCGATATTTGAGGACTTGGTCAATCCATACTGGAAGTCTCAGCAAAGAGGGACAGGCTCCTGAGGAGATCTGTCGACGGCTTTATCAAAAGAGCTCATCATCAGGCCCTGGTTGAAACTTCAACGGCCTTGTGAAAATGATCTTATATTGATCTTCAAAACCCTCAAAGCATATACGGCACTCGGTCCCATCTTCAGTGCCAACACAGGTCTCACATTCCGGTTCTTTGGGAAGGGGTTCAAGATGGACCTCAAAGCCCAGCTCGCTGTACATTTCGGCCGCCTCGCTTAGGCGCGGTTCACCCGCCACGAACTGTTTGATCCAACCCTCGCTCTGGAGTATTTCGATCCTTGATTTGCCTTCGCTCATACTAGGACGCCTCCTCATCGACTAGAACGATGGCCTGGCCGGAGAGTTGTCTCAACAGTTCACCCTTCTTCGCAGCCCCATGCGTCGAAACGGGTGAAAGGTATTTCAGGCTAATGTCCAGGATGCTGCTCGAAAATTGTCCTGGAAAGGTGTTTTCGATCTCTTTTGATAGCCCCTCCAAGGCGGAGAGGCTGCCCTTCGGATCCCTCCATATGTTCTGGATCCTCTTCTTCAGTTCAGCAAACAGGGTATCCTGAAAAACCTGCCTCTTGATTTTCATGAGCTCTACGAGGCTATGCTCGGAAAGGTTCGGAATTTTGAAGGTCACGCCCATTTCAGGAATACCATCAATGTCTGTAGCATACTCCCGCCATAGATCTGACACATGATCCATGATCTGTCGATTGAGGGTTATCAAAAACTCATGCTCTTTCAACAATCCCCCGAACAGAGAAAACCAGGCCTCATAAACCTGTTCCCAATGCGCTTCTTGCATCATGAGCTCTGAGTCAAAGGGCGGCACATCTTGAAACAGATTTTCCACCTCCTCTTCTTCTACGATACCTTTGAGCGGGGAATCCTTTTCCCTTAAAGACCTTAGCAGTCTGTCCGCATCCTGTCGCTGGGCCTCAATTTCGTGGGCCAGGTGGAGAACGAGATGCCATTTCAGGGAGAGAGCCTCACCGGGCTCTGAATTCTGGTCCCCTCCTTGTCGTATCGCTCTCCTGATCGCCCACGTGGTATCTTCGGAGGTGGTCTCCCCCTGACTCGCCTTCAAAAAGGCGGTGTAACTCTTGTCCGGGTTTACCGTGATCCAGTTCTTGTATTCCGAGAGAATGCCCTTGAACCTCTCCACAGGCTTGAGGTGCCCCGGTGGATTCAGGTTTTGCACTAAGACCAAGTCATTGCTTTCTGAGGAAAAACGCGGCAAATCCATGTAATACGGCTGAAATATGGTGAGGGGCCCGAAAAAGGAGAGTATCTTCTTTATGTTGGGCTCCGACAGACTCGAATGGGGAAATAGGATTGCTGACAGATCATTTATGTCTTGAAAATCATTCATTCTGGCAAATCGGGAAACGGAATTATAGGATTTTATAACACCGTTATTCTTGATTATCAAAAGAAAAGATTTCCGAGCATTCCCGAATGAATTGGGTCTCGTGGACACCAAATTCATGATATAAGTGATTCTTTTGCCTTGACTATCCACGGCAATTGGATTACAAGCATACGTTCAAGTTATACAAATAATTAAATAATACCCGGTTCAACCGGGTAATGCCTCTCTTTGGGTTGGTTTATCTGCAATGGAAAAATTGAGCCCCCTTTTGGAAGATAGAAGAAGAAAGGCTGAGGAGCTGAGGGCCATGGATGTCAATCTATATCCCGCTGGTTACAGGTGTGCTCTCACTATCTCCGAGGCGATTGAGCGTTTCGGTTCGTTGGATGCAGGCGCCTTGGAGAATGAAAAGGGGTCATATTCTCTCGCGGGAAGAATCATGGCGCTCCGTGATTTCGGAAAAGCTTCCTTTATTCACATCAAGGATGGAACCGGACGCATGCAGGCTTACATTAGGAAGGACAGAGTAGGGGAAGAGCAGTTCAAAATCTTCAAGCTCATGGATCTCGGTGACATTATCGGAATAACGGGCACCTTTTTCCGTACCAGAACTGGAGAATTCACGATTCTTGCGGATGAGACAACCTTGCTGTCAAAGTCCATGAGGCCCCTACCAGAGAAATGGCATGGTTTGACAGACGTAGAAACAAGATACAGACAGCGTTATCTAGACCTGATCGTTAATGATCAGGTCAAGGACGTCTTTGTCATGAGGAGCCGAATCATACAGTCGATGAGGGATTTTTTTACAGATGCCGGGTTTCTTGAAGTCGAGACCCCCATGATGCAGCCCATCCCAGGCGGGGCTACGGCTCGGCCTTTTAGTACGTATCATAATGCCCTTGGCATGACTCTCTATTTGAGAGTGGCCCCCGAACTGTACTTGAAAAGGCTTGTGATTGGAGGGCTGGAGAGGGTTTTCGAAATAAACCGCAATTTCAGAAATGAGGGTGTTTCTGTTGAACACAATCCTGAATTTACC
>JASFTV010000138.1:0-8671 GCA_050050615.1 Desulfobacteraceae bacterium | reverse complement strand
CCAGAATGAAATCTGTCAGAAACGATTATCCCAAGATAACAAATATATCAAGCTATAAAATCCTCCCCTATTTGCTCTAGCGAGGAAAATCCCGATGTTTTGACAGGTATTCACAAGATGCCTATAATGGATTTGTAAATGCGAAAAAAGGCATCGACTTAAAAAGAGACAAATATTTCAAAGAATGATAGAATTTTGCAAAAATGTAATTATAATTATTAAGTCATTCTTGTCCAAAAACGAATCGGTGCTTCGTGCGAGTCATAAGGGTCTACTTTCTTATGGGAAGCTGAATTTTAGGCACCGCGGGGCATCTTGTAAATACAGGCATTTAGCTCGTTTAGAAGCGTGTTTTCCATTTATTTTGGACAGCAGTGTTGTTACATATGAAAGGTAAGAGGAGGTTGTTCCTTTGAGTCCATTTTATAAAAACATTGCTCTATGGCTGGTCATCAGCTTGATGATGATCATGCTGTTTCAGATATTTAAACAGCCCCAGAGAAGCACCACGCCGGTCAGCTACAGCGATTTCTTGGGTCTCGTGGAAAACGGAAGCGTCATGCAGGTGACCATCCAGGGCGATAATATTTCTGGGATATCTTCGCAGGGCCCTTTCAGGACCTTCGCACCGAAGGACCCTGAACTGATAAAGTTGCTGAGGAGCAAAGGGATCAAAATAACTGCCAAACCAGAGGAAGATTCGTCCTGGTTCCAAGTTTTTCTTTCCTGGGTGCCCATGCTCTTGCTGATCGGTGTGTGGATATTCTTTATGCGCCAGATGCAGGTAGGAGGCGGTAAGGCCTTATCCTTTGGAAAAAGCCGAGCGAGACTTATGACGGAGTCCCAAGAAAAGGTGACCTTTGATGATGTGGCCGGCATCGATGAGGCGAAAGACGAACTGGAGGAAGTCATTGAGTTTCTAAGAGATCCTAAAAAGTTTACCAGGCTGGGGGGGAGAATCCCTAAAGGGGTCCTCTTGGTGGGAGCTCCTGGGACAGGCAAGACCCTTCTGGCCAGAGCGATAGCGGGAGAGGCCGGTGTTCCCTTTTTCAGCATTAGCGGATCTGATTTTGTGGAGATGTTTGTAGGTGTCGGCGCTTCGAGGGTACGGGATCTGTTCATTCAGGGTAAGAAGAACGCTCCCTGTATCATATTTATTGATGAGATAGACGCGGTCGGTCGCCACAGGGGTGCAGGGCTGGGCGGCGGACATGATGAGAGGGAGCAGACCCTCAATCAGCTTCTGGTGGAAATGGACGGCTTTGAATCCAATGAGGGTGTCATCCTGATTTCAGCGACAAACAGGCCGGATGTCCTTGATCCGGCGCTGTTGAGACCGGGTCGGTTTGACAGACAGGTGGTCGTTCCTGTTCCTGACATAAAAGGTAGAGAGCAAATTCTGAATGTCCATGTAAAAAAGACCCTTCTTGCGGATAATGTAGAAACTGCCACCCTTGCCAGGGGGACCCCGGGATTTACCGGCGCAGACCTGGAAAATATGGTGAACGAAGCTGCTCTCATGGCTGCCAGGCGAGGAAAAGAGAGGGTGGAGATGCTCGATTTTGAGGATGCCAAAGATAAGGTCATGATGGGAACTGAGCGAAAGAGTATGATCATCAGTGAGGAAGAGAAAAGGTCAACAGCCTATCACGAGTCAGGACACACCCTCATAGCCAAGCTCCTTCCCGGCACGGATCCTATACATAAAGTCACGATTATTCCTAGAGGGCGAGCCCTTGGCCTGACGCAACAGCTTCCAATAGACGAGAAGCATACCTACCCCAAAGACTACTTGCTGAACAATATATGCATCCTCATGGGCGGAAGGGCTGCTGAAGAGACCGTATTGGGCATTCAGACAACAGGAGCGGGTAATGATATCGAAAGGGCCTCAGAGTTGGCCAGAAAGATGGTCTGCGATTATGGCATGAGTGAGAGTCTTGGGCCCCTGACTTTTGGCAAAAGGGAAGAACAGATCTTTCTTGGAAGAGAAATTGCCCAGCACAGGGATTACAGCGAACTGACAGCTCAAAAGATAGATGATGAGGTCAGGAAAATAGTCAGCGGCGCTTATGATAAGACCTCTCAGCTCATCAAAGATAATCTGGACACCCTCCATCGGATGGCCAATGCCCTTTTGGAAAAGGAGACTCTTGATTCCAAAACTATCGATCAAATCATGAAAGAGACGGGTATCGCCGTGAAGGAGGAAACCGAGGCTAAAGCATCTTGAACGAGGCCCTCAAACAGGCATTCACCATAGCGTGGTCGAATTTTTCTCTGGACCTGAACCAGAGAACCCATATCATGGGCATCATAAATGTGACCCCCGATTCCTTTTCGGACGGGGGCCAATTTTTTGAAAGAGAAAAGGCGATCGCACATGGACTCGCCATGGCGCAAGATGGCGCCGACATGATCGACGTGGGGGGCGAATCAACCCGTCCTTATTCTGAGAGTATCTCCGCAGACGAGGAAATGGATCGCGTCATCCCCGTTATTCAAACCTTGAGCGGAGAACTCAAGATCCCTATCAGTATAGACACCGTTAAAGCAGAGGTGGCCAGAGAGGCGTTGCGGGTTGGTGCATCGATGATGAATGATATCAGCGCTCTCAGATTTGACCCTGATATGATTTCGGTCGGTGCAGAGGCAGGTGTCCCCGTGATTCTGATGCACATGAAAGGAACACCTTCGGATATGCAAGATCGTCCTAATTATGGTCGCCTCATTCCTGAAGTCATGAATTTTCTGGAAAAGGCGATCAAGCGTGCCGTGGAAGGTGGCATAGAAAAAGAAATGATCATCGTGGATCCAGGCATTGGGTTTGGGAAGACGTTTAATCACAATCTAGAGATTATTAAGGAGCTAGGTCAATTTCAATCTCTGGAAAGACCTATTTTGTTAGGAGCCTCCAGAAAGGCGTTCCTGGGTCATATTCTCAATAAAGAGCCCCATGAAAGAGACACGGGGACGATGGCGGCAATTGCTGCGGGGATTTTGAATGGCGCACATATCGTGAGGGTTCATAATGTTAAGAAGGCGGTGCAAACGGTCAAGGTCATTGATGCTATAAAGCGGGAAAAGGGCAGTGTCTGAGCTTTGGCATGTGACATTTTTTCATGCACTCTCTGAGTAAAACCAGTTGGCAAGGACCATAAAGGGAATATAGCCCCAAGGAAAAGGATCGAAGCATGTTATTCTGCATTGACATAGGGAATACCAACATCGTTTTGGGGGTTACTGAGGAAAACCGGATCCTGGACCACTGGAGGATCAGAACAGAAAGAGATTTTACGGCAGATGAACTGGCTATCGTCATCGGAAACCTTTTTGACTCCTCCAAAATCAGCATGACCGATATAGGGCATATTATTGTTTCATGCGTTGTCCCGCCATTGATCTATACTGTCGAAGAGCTTGCCCGGCGTTATTTCGGCATCAGACCCATGATCGTGGGCCCAGAACTTAATACCGGTATGCCGATCCTCTATGATAACCCGAAAGAGGTGGGTGCTGATAGAATCGTCAATTCTGTGGCTGCCTATGAGAAATACCGAACAGGATTGGTGGTGGTGGACTTTGGAACGGCGACCACCTTTGATGTCATATCTCAGGAAGGCGCCTATACAGGAGGTGCCATCGCTCCTGGGGTTATCATTTCTTGCGAGGCCCTTTTTCTCAAAGCATCAAAACTGCCGAGAATTGAGATTTTTGCCAAGCCAAGAAATGTGATTGCCAAAGACACGATCAGCAGCATGAACGTAGGAATTGTTTATGGCTATGCTGGTTTGGTGGATGGCATTATAAACCGTATCAAGAAAGAGGCGGGGCGTGATCTAAAGGTGATTGCAACCGGTGGGCTTGCCCCCTTGATTCGTGAAGAGTCTGAGACCATTGACCAGGTTGAGGAGTTTCTGACGTTGGAAGGTCTAATGATCATTTTTAAGAGGAATCAGTGACGATCAAACCCTCTCGACTCAAGCAAGGAGACGGGGTAGGTGTTATTGCACCAGCTGGCCCGATAACCCAATCCGAGATCCAACCCGGTATATCACTCCTGGAATCTTCCGGCTTCAAAGTCTTTGTTTCATCCCATCTTTATGACAGGCAAGGGTATTTAGCAGGTGATGATCACAGCCGTTTGAGTGATTTACATGCTATGTTTCAGGAAGATCGGGTAAGAGCGATCTTCTGCGCCCGGGGTGGATACGGCACGATGAGGCTCTTCAACAGGATCAATTTTGAACTCATTCGCAGAAATCCGAAAATAATCATGGGCTATAGTGATATTACAGCCCTTCTATTGGCCATCTATGAAAAAGCGGATCTTATGACCTTTCACGGCCCCGTGATCACGGATCTATCAAAAGACGATCATCGGAACTTTGAATCCTTTTTGAGCTTGGTTTCCTCAGACGGCATGACCACCGCCAGTCTGAGCGGAGGGAGGGTGATCAAACCGGGGAAAGCCAAGGGTATCCTCCTGGGTGGAAATCTGAGCCTCATCTGCTACCTGGTAGGAACGCCCTTCATGCCTTCTCTGAAAGGAGCCATACTCTTCGTAGAAGAGAGGGGGGAGCCGCTTTATCGGCTTGATCGAATGCTCACCTATCTCAGATTGTGTGGCGTTTTGGAGCATTGCGCCGGGCTGATCGCCGGCGGATTTGAAGAATGCGGTGATCAGCCATCTGTCGACCAGTTACTGGCAGACAGAATCTCTGATCTGGATGTCCCCGTATTGAGCGGGCTTCCCATAGGCCACGGCCTTGAAAATATCGCTCTTCCGATCGGTGCTCAGGCAGTCCTCGATACAGAAAAAATGACATTATCGACCACAGAACCATGTGTCAACCCGTGAGTTCACATGAGAGTGCTCAGCATGAAGAATCATGTTGGCGTGCGGAGGAGAGAAACCCCGCACGGTAGCATGAAAAAACATGCTGGATGGGCGGGGCAACATACCCATCCTTTGGGGAAAGATCGGCCTAACAACCGGCTGGTTCCTGTGCCTTGACAGCTTTCATACAAAAGCGTGCATGGCTACACCTGTCCCCTCCCCTGTAAGATGCTCATAACTGTTGAGTGAACCTCTCTCTCGCTTTGGAGGCATCGGTAGTTGCATAAGAAGCTGTTGGGGCTTGTCAAAGTTTGCTGATCGTGGTAATGGATCATGCAACCTGGGGATGCAATCTGTTGGAAACCCTATCCTTGGCATCCTGCGGCATCACGATACTGCATCTGATGCACAATGCTCAAGGTTATGATTTGGTCGTCGAAGGGCAATAAATCACAGTACGATGAACTTTGTTCGGAAATTAGGAAAGATAGTGCTCAGTCTTATCCTTAGATTGGGGCGAATGGGCATCTTTCTTGCCAAGGCCTTCTTGTACAGCGTAACGCCTCCCATTAAGGTCTCCTTGGTCATCAAGAAAATTCAGTTTATTGGGTTTCAATCCATATCCGTCATATTTCTAACCGGGGCTTTCACAGGAATGGTTCTTGGATATCAGGGATACAATACGCTGAGCCGTTTCGGTTCTGACGCATTCCTGGGACCCATGGTCGGGCTTTCTCTTATTAAGGAAATGGGTCCTGTCATCTCCGCATTGATGGTCACGGGAAGGGCGGGTTCATCCGTAACCGCTGAAATCGGGATCATGCGGATCAGCGAGCAAATAGATGCCTTGGAGCTTATGGGTCTTAACCCCTATCGATATCTTGTTGTTCCGAATCTCCTTGCCGCCATCATCTCTCTGCCGTTGTTAACAGCCATTTTTGATGTGGTTGGTATATTTGGCGGATACCTGATTGGCGTAAAGCTTCTCGGCGTGAGCTCGGGCATCTATTTTGGAGAGATGATCAGCTATGTCGAGATGCAAGATGTCTTCGAAGGGGTCTTTAAGTCTCTGAACTTCGGGGTGCTCATTGCATGGGTTTGTTGTTTTCAAGGATACTATACCGGATACTACACTGGATTCGGCGCTGAAGGTGTTAGCAAAGCGACGACTCAGGCGGTGGTGCTATCAGCAGTCTTGATCCTCATATGGGATTATTTCTTAACCTCAACGCATTTCTTTTTCTGATGTCATGATCCGAGTTGAAGAACTATACAAGTCGTTCGACGGTGGTGAGGTGCTTAAAGGCGTTTCTCTCCGAGTGGGAGAGGGAGAGATTCTCGCCTTGATCGGAAGGAGCGGTTACGGCAAAAGCGTTCTCCTCAAGCACGTAGCCGGCTTGATGAAACCTGACCAAGGACGTGTGCTTGTGGATGGTAAAGAGTTGTGCTTTCTGAAGGCGAAAGAGCTTTTATTGTTGAGGAACCGGTTGGGTTTTCTTTTTCAAAGTGGTGCGCTTTTTGACTCGATGACGATCTTTGATAATGTGGCCTTCCCATTGAGGGAGAAGAGCAAGTTGAGTGAACGAAAAATCAGAGAAAAGGTGCTCTATGAATTGGACCAGGTAGGCCTGATAGACTCAGAAGAAAAATACCCATCACAAATCAGCGGTGGGATGGTTAAGCGTGCAGCCCTAGCGCGTGCTTTGGTTGAGGAGCCTGAGATTATGCTCTTCGATGAACCGACGACAGGCTTGGATCCCGTCACAGGCCAGGCCATTCTGAAACTCATTGACTCCTGTCATAAACGCCTAAATTTTAGCGGGATCATTGTGACCCATGAAATCCCAAGGATTTTTGAAATTGTGAATAAGGTAGCTATGTTGCACGATGGGGTAATTTTGTTCGAAGGAACGCCGGAGGAAATCCTCGGCTCAAAAGACCCTACTGTTCGAGGCTTTTTGTCCGGAGGCATGGAATCGTCAGCACAAGATATGGAAAGCGGGCCTGATTTCGTCGAGGCGCTGCGCGCGCGAAAAAAAGCCCCCCCCAAATAAAGGGGAGATGGAAACTCGATGCTTAGAGAATTCAGGCTGGGTGGTTTATTTATGAGCGATCCAAAATGAAAAAGGTCAAAGAGGGGAAAAATGAGAAAGTTTGATATCGAGCTTACGGTCGGCTTGTTTATCATCGCTGGGATCATCTGCCTTGGTTACCTATCTATCAAGCTGGGAAGGATGGAGATCCTAGGGGGCAAGGGGTACGAGGTCTATGCCCTTTTTTCCAACAGCGGCGGTTTGAAAACAGGCTCTACGGTCGTGATAGCCGGCGTCGAAGTCGGTCGTGTCAAGAGCATCACCCTGGAAGATTATCAGGCTCGGGTCGTTATGAACCTCTCTGAGGCTGTCGAGATTCAGGAAGACGCTATTGCTTCCATCAAAACCAAGGGATTAATCGGTGAGAAATTTATCGAAATAACCCCTGGGGGGTCTGAGAAGATCATTGCGCCCGGGAACCGAATTCGCGAAACCCAACCGCCTGTGGATTTTGAGCAACTCATCTCCAAGTATGTCTTCGGAAAAGTTGAGTGAGAAATAGAGGGTTAAGTCATGATGCTAAGGTCTTGGGGGCTGTTTGGCGTTTTCTTTCCTCTTCTTTGGGTTTGGAGAAAACAGTACCTGAGAAAAGCCTGCTCCATGCCTTGGTTTTCGAAGGTTGAGAAAATTTGAGGAGTCCAAAAGGGGGCATTTATGCAGCATAGAAATCTTTACCAATGTCTTGTTTTTATTTTGCTGACCTTCGCCATTGTGGTTCCGGTCTGGGCAGGTGCACCTGTTGACGCGATTAAGGAGACCACAGATAAGATTCTAGCCATCATAACGGACCCGAACTTAAAAGATCCGGCCAAGGCAAAAGAGAGAAGATCTCTGATTCGTAAGGCTGTGGATGAGCGATTTGACTGGAAAGAAATGTCCCGCCGATCCCTTGCAAGACATTGGTTAAAGAGAACCGAAGAGGAAAAGCAGGCGTTCGTTTCCCTTTTCGGAAGGCTATTGGAACGCACATACATGGATAAAGTGGAGGACTACGCAGGTGAGAAGGTCATTTATGCCGGGGAAGTTATCGACGGGGAGTATGGTGTCGTGGAAGTGAAAATAGTGACCACGAAGGAGACTGAGATTCCTGTTATTTACAAACTCAGGGAAAAAGAAGAGGACTGGCTGGTTTACGACATTTCCATTGAAGGCGTCAGTCTTATCAACAACTATCGTGTCCAGTTCAACAATATGCTGGCAAGATCTTCGTACGAGAACCTGGTAAAGAAACTGCAGGAGAAGGTGGCCGAGGAATAGAAGCCTTTGGAAGCTCTGGAACCCAAGAAGACGCTATGAAAGGAAGCCCACCCCGATGCCAAAGATCTACAGGATACTCCTGGCGGTAGTTTTCTCTTTGTTCGCTCATGCGGTACCCTCCTTCTCTGGGGAAACCCTTTCGGAGCTAAACTTCGACGCAGTCAGTCCCTCTAACGGGCCTCTAAAGATAGATGCTGAGCTTGATTTGGGTTCTGCGAAAAAGGGTATTTTTTCAGAATCAGCAAAAAACCTGGGGGATGATTCAGAGCATTCCGTGATTCCTGATTTGAGAAAAGCGGAAGCAGAGCCAAAGAAGGAATTAGAAATAGGCGCATCAGACGGAGTCCGGGGAGGCCCCGATACAGAGGGTGATGGGCTCCCGATGGAAGATAGACTGGATACAATCGCTGATCCTTTGGAGCCGATCAATCGGGTTTTTTTCGAATTCAACGACAAGCTCTACTTTTGGTTCCTAAAGCCT
>JASFTV010000137.1:0-8710 GCA_050050615.1 Desulfobacteraceae bacterium | reverse complement strand
TTCGTGAAGATCATATACACCAGAAGGTGGATAGAGAATCTGTTCGAGGGCATCTCAGGAATCGAGGTGGGGCTGCTCCAGGAAATCTACGATGGGGTCGAGCCTTTTCCCAAGGGAACGATCGAAGAGACCGCCATCGATTTTTCATTCGGGGACGGGACGGTCCAGACGTATCGTGTTTACAATATTTTCTCCAAGGAAGGTATCTTTTTTCTCTACAAAAACCGCGGCAGAAGCGAGGAATTGAAAACAGGGGAAGGATTCCGCCAGGGCTGAACAGGAAATGCAAGGTGAAGTTGGAGCATATGGCTCCGAATTTCAAGTATTTGCCCAAAAGAATGTGCATGAATGCACATTTTCTTGTGCATTTGGCAGCATCGTTATTTTGGATCAATTTCTTCGTCTTTCAATCCGTTTCGGAGGCAGAGGGCAGTTCTTCGCGCCTTGCCTCCCTGAGAACCGCTTCAGACAAGAGTTTCTGCGTTGCGAAGCTGAAGCGGGATACGCAATCCGGGAATAGATTGAAGCAAACGGGCGACGTCTGGGAATTGGCACGAAAGTTGATAGAGAAAATAAGTATCCGAGAAGGCGCTGTGCGCCTCTTGGTTTTGCATTGCTGGCAGGGGATTCCTTGGGCTTTCGCCAATTCATTAACCACTATTCACCTAGAACAAGGTCTTAAGACAGGCAAAGATTCCTTTCAGATTCAGTATGATTCAAGACCCTCTATGGCGTGACTGAACTTCCGGGCTCGCCATAGGCAAATCCTGGAGGGGGGAAAATGGAGAGGAACAGGCGTCTTGAGGTTGTCTCGGGAAAAGCCGGAACGATTAGGCTTGTTCCTGGGCAAGAATCATGGCTACCTCCATGGCTGTTTAATCACGAGGACCTTATCCACGCAAAGGATAATGCCCGTCCCATCGGTCAGGAGGCTCTCACCAACACGATCAATCATATCCATTTCATGGACGGGTACATTCTTGTCCTCTTAAGCCATTCCTTCTACCAAGAGAGCATTGTGTTGAAGGCAACGCCTGAACCCTGCCTTGGCGGCAAGCTGACCTGCCACTGGGCAGATAATGAGCTTTCAAGCCTCGAATTGGAGAAGATTCAGTTACGGGACCTCATCATTGATGATGGCCGTTCCTTGATCATGGTTCCGGCCTTAGTGAAGGAGATGAATCGAGATTTCCTAAAGGTTCAAATACCGGAGACCAGCTATGCGGTAGGAGAACGGCAGGCCAAGCGGTATGCATGCCAAGACGTTACCGCAGAATTGATCCAAAGCGGTTTCCAGGCCACGGGCGAGCTATTGGATTTTAGTCCCGTTGGATTTCGCATTAGGGTGAAGCCCGAGCCGCATTGCTCCTTCCGCTGGTTTAACTCGGATGAACGGGCGAGCATTCATATTCGGCGGGAAAATCAAATCCTTTTTTCAGGACGCTGTCGATGTATCCGTCAGCAAAGCTACGCCATGGGCAGGGAGATTGTACTGGCGCCTCTTGATGGCCAGATTAAGCGCTTCAAGAAAAAGCAGATCCGCAATATGCGTCAGCAGTTGGCCCCCTCCCCGAGCATTGTCTTCGATCATCCTTTTCTGAAAAAGAAAATGCAGAGAGAGATTTATGACATCTCGCCTTCGGGGTTCTCCGTGTACGAGGAGGCTGAACAGAGGGTCCTGTTGCCGGGAATGATCATTCCTGAGCTGACCATAAATTTTGCCGGTGTCCTGAAGATGAATTGTTCGGCCCAGGTCATTTACTGTTCAGAAATAGAGGGAAATGGCATCCGTTGTGGACTTGCCATCCTGGATATGAACATCGATTCGTACAGCCGCCTAACCCATATTCTCACCAATGCGCTGGATTCTCATGCCCATATTTCGAACGAAGTGGATATGGACGCCCTCTGGGAATTCTTTTTTAGGACGGGCTTCATATATCCCAAAAAATACCGGCTTATCCAATCTCAGCGCGCTAAATTCAAAGAGACCTACAAGAAGCTCTATCAAGAAAATCCGGAGATCGCGAGGCATTTTACCTATCAAAAAAACGGGGAAATCTTCGGCCACATCTCTATGGTGAGAGCCTATGACAGGGCATGGATGATTCATCACCATGCAGCTCAAGCCATGGACAACAGGCGAACGGGCTTCATGGTATTGAAACAAATCATGCATTACCTGAACGACATGCATCGTTTGCCTTCTGCACATATGGACTATGTGATGTGCTATTTTCGGCCGGGGAACAGATTTCCAGACCGGGTCTTTGGCGGTTTTGCAAGAGAACTCGGCAACCCGCGTGGATGCTCTCTGGATCTTTTTGCGTATCTTGCCTATACGCGTCTATCCGTGGGAAATGAACTCCCCGAGGGTTGGTCGTTGAAAGAATGCTCAGAGCGGGATTTCTGGGCGCTCGGTCGGTTCTATAGCCGTTATTCGGGAGGGCTGCTTCTGGATGCCCTGTCTCTCGGCCAACGCGGTTCTGGCCACGACTCCCTCGAAGATGTGTACGGCCGGCTGGGCCTATTGAGGAAGTGTGGGGCCTACGCCCTGAGCCAGGAAGAAAGAATCAATGCGCTGTTGATTGTGAATCAATCAGACTTCGGGTTTAATCTCTCTGAGCTATTGAATGGCATTAAGGTTTTGGTGACTAATCCGGAAAACGTACCTTGGAACACCCTAGCCATTGCAATCGCAAAGCTAACCAGCAAATACCGTATGCAAAGAGTTCCCATTATGTTTTATCCATTCAGCTACGTTGAAGCCAAGAACATACCTTATGAGAAGCAGTATCAGCTGTGGATCCTGAATGTCCAGTACGGAAACGAGTACCTGGAATATATGCAGAAAAAATTCAGAATAAGCTACAAGTAACTGGAAAAGAAGCTATTTCCAGTGCCTTCACGCCACTCTCCATCTCTATTTCTGCACCTATGTCTGCCCCATTCGATCGAACTTCTCTTCTCGTGTAAGATGTCCCACTGTCATCTGGGCCTCATCAAGAAAACCTAAAGTGCATTTGGAAGGGAGAATTGTCCTCAACCAAAATAGTTTTATTGAATTGAAATCTAATTTTATTCAACAAAAGATATCCAATATTCTTTTATCAGGTGGAAAAAATGGCTTTTTCAATCATTTCTTGGGTACAATAACTCGAAATTATTGACAAATTGTAGTCATTACGCATAAAATATAAATCTTTTGTAATAGAATGATTCTAATATAACCAAAGTCTATTTGTGAGGGACTATTAAATGGCCACAAGGTCGAGCGAGCATCAGCGGATCGACGAACCTCTCTACAACAGTCGGTTGATAAGAAACTACGTAGAATACGTAAAGAAATTTCACCCTGAAGTAGCTATCGATGAGATTCTAAAATATGCATGGATAACGACCTATGAACTGGAAGATCAGGGGCACTGGTTCAGCCAGTGGCAAGTAGACCGCTTTCACGAGCGCCTCACGCGACTGACAGGGGATTCCAAAATATCTAGAAAGGTGGGACGCTACGCGGCCTCTTCAGAAGCATCGGGTGCGCTGAGAAGCTACACCCTTGGATTCATGACACCGGGCGGGGCTTACTGGGTGTTTGAGAAGATTGCCCCCCACGCAACCCGGGCGAGTACCTTCAAAAGCCGGAAGCTAAGCTTTAATAAATTTGAGATTAAGTCCATCCCAAAACGAGGGGTTCACCTGAAGCCTTACCAGTGCGAGAATCTGATAGGACAGTTGGAGGCCCTTTCCAAGCTATTCACCGACAAATATCCCAAAATTGAACACCCTGAGTGCCTGCACAAGGGTGGGCAGGTTTGCCGTTACGTTATCACGTTGGAAAAGAGCCCTTCCTTTGTGTGGCGCACTTTAAGAAATTACCTGATACTTCCAAGCCTTCTCGCCTGCTTGGCCCTTCATTTCTTCATCTCGTCCATCTCATGGACGGCCTTGATTTTCCTATTCACTTCGATCGTCTTGGGCATATCTTTCTATTTTGAGCACCTTGAGAACCTGGAGCTGACCAGAAACGTGGAAGGTCAGCGCGATGCGGTCAAGCTTCTCTTGGACCAAATCAATAGACGTTACAATGATGCGCAGCTCGTCAAAGAGATCGGGCAGGCGACTTCGATGCTTTTGGATATTCGCAGGTTACTCAAATCTGTCATTGAAGCGGTTGAAAACAGGTTGGATTTTGATCGGGGCGGCATCTGGTTGGCCAACAGGGAAAAAAGCCGTCTCATCTACAACGTGGGCTTCGGATACTATCCTGATGTGGAGCAACTTCTTAAGACGACAGAATTTCGTTTGGATAATCCCCACTCAAGGGGTGTCGCTGTCCAGGCTTTTTGGCAACAAAGGCCTTTTTTGGTGAATGACATCTTCAAGATAGAAAAGGACCTTTCCCAGAAAAGCTTGGCCTTTGTCAAGAAATTGGGTACAAAATCATTCATTTGTGTCCCTATCGTCTACGAGCGTGAATCTCTGGGTGTTCTGTTTGTGGACAACCTCAAGTCTAAGAGAGCCCTTAGCCAGAGTGACATCTCTCTTCTTACGGGAATAGCGACGCAGATTGCCATAAGCATCCGGAATGCCATGTCTTATCAAAAACTCCAACAAGCCAAAGAGCAGGAACAGAGTCTTAGAGAGTTGTTTGAAAAGTATGTCCCTGCGCCTATCATTAAAAGATACTTGGATTCTGGTGAAGTGGATCTTTTTCGAGGGGTGGAGGCGTCCATTACGGCCATGTTCCTGGATATCAGAGGATTTACGACGAGTTCCGAGAGCATGGAGGCGAAGGATGTGGTATCCTTTTTGAACAGCTATTTCGAAAAATGTTCACTGATTATCACCGAAAAGAACGGTCATATCAACAAGTATACTGGAGATGGACTCTTTGCAGTTTTTGGGGCTCCCGAGAGAGTAGACGGCCATGTGGCGCTTGCTTTTGAGACAGCCCGAGAGCTCCTTGAGATGTCGAAAAAGTTCATACTGGAAGGCCACCCCATGAAAATAGGGATTGGCCTTCATACTGGCCGCGCCATCCTTGGGAACATAGGATCTCAAACCAAAATCGAATACACTGCCATCGGCGACACCGTCAACACGGCGGCCCGACTTCAGGAATTCACCAAGCTTTTCCTTGACTATCCGATTATCATGAGCAGGACCGTGTGGGAGAAACTGGCCGCCCATCCTGATCATAAGGCCATCCGAAACCTAGGTAACCAAAAAATACGAGGGAAAAAGGGAACCTTGGAGGCCTTTGGATTCAGTCCGACTGAAAGTGACGCATTTCCAAAGTTTCAGCGCGTGGCTGGTTTAGTCCCCTTGCAAAGGATCAAAGGCGTATAGGTAAATCTTCTCGGGTTCAAAAAGAACGCCTTGAAGTCGGAGAAGAAGGCAGGATGACCGCCTGGGTAGCCCTCGAATAACGCTCTGGTCTTCATCGAGACCACCTCCACCTTCTTAATCCAGTTAAAGATATCCTCATCCTTTACCTCCCCATAGATCAAATGATGGGCCATTAGGTTCATCTGGATGTCTTGATATCCTAAGTCATACAGGTAGGCATACAATTTCCTCCCTGCGTAGGGATCGAAGTTGTATGCCTGTTCTAGCTTGCGCATGAGCCTGGGAAGAATCAACTCCATTTTGGATGGCAACTCGTAGTGATTGAGGCAGTTGTGATCCAGGTCCATGAGACAGAGGCAGCCGCCCGGTTTCAGTTGTGCGCTAAGGTTTCTGACAATTTCAGGACTTTCTTTGAGATTGTACTCCAACACAAAACGGACCCATATGAGATCGAACGGGCCCAGGCTATCTATCGGTTCTCGTAAATCATGGACTCCGAAACGAATGCCTGAACTATGGCCATAATGCTCCTCGGCGTAACGGATCCTTTCTTTTGAATAATCAATCCCCAAGACCTTACCACCGGGCTGCACCATGTCATGGAGGATCGAGGTGACCTTCCCGGAACCGCATCCTGCATCAAGGACGTAAAATCCGGGCTTCAATCCGCACCAGAGCGCTTGTTTTCGAACGGCTTCCGGGTCTGTCTTTATTTCCAGGCGAAGGGATTCTTCCAGATGTTCCATCAGATAAGAGGTGGCTCGGGTGCTCATGTCTCGCTCCTAGCTCTGAATGATATCTTGCATGGGTGCAATCCTGTATAACACGAAGGCATAGAGAATGGCAAAAGATAAAGGAACCACCTGTTGCTTTTCTAAATGCTTGATATATTTTATGCTATATCATATAAGCGATAATAACAATGACCAAAACAGAGGATTCGTATCAATGAGAAGAGATTTCAGTTTTGAGCAGGGCCCGATCAGACCCCCCAACGAAGCCCAAAGTCTTCTCTTAAGGGTGACTCGGAATTGCCCATGGAACCAATGCCTTTTTTGTCCTGTTTATAAGAAGAAAAAATTTTCCTTGAGAACGGTTGAGGAGATAGAACAGGATATTCAGAGTGTAAGGGATATTGCCGATGATATTAGGGCCCTATCGTGGAGGCTTGGCCTTAGTGGAAAGCTTTCCGATGAAGTGGTGAGCCACATTTTTACAAATCCGAATTACAGTGATAGTTACCGGAGCATTGCAGCGTGGCTCTATTATGGGACGGGCGCCTGTTTTTTGCAGGACGCCGATAACCTGGTGATGAAAACGGATGATCTCGTGGAGGTTTTGAAATTTCTGAGGGAAAAACTCCCTGAAATAACCCGCGTCACCACCTATTCAAGGTCCAGGACCATCGTTCGCAAGTCCGTGGAGTCTCTCAGAAAGGTCAAAGAGGCAGGCTTGGACCGGGTCCACGTGGGTATGGAGTCTGGATATGACCCGCTTCTCAAAGTCATGAAAAAAGGGGTCACAGCGGCTCAACACATCGAGGCGGGTCAAAAGGTTATGGCGGCTGGTATGGAGCTTTCTGAATATGTCATGCCAGGGTTAGGGGGGCAGGATTTGTGGAAAGAGCATGCCATAGCCACGGCGAAAGCTCTCAATCAGATCAACCCCCACTTTATTCGCATTAGAAGCCTGAGAATTCCTGAACGGGTGCCCCTTTCCGGGAAACTAAAGGCTGGAGAGTTCAAAATGCAGACCGATGATATGCTGGCAGAAGAGATTGAACTCTTTATTGAAACGCTGGACGGGATAACCAGTGTGGTGACGAGCGATCACATCATGAATCTGCTGGAAGAGGTCACGGGAAGGCTGCCTGATGAAAAGGAGAAGATGATCGAGGTGATAAGAAAATATCAGGAACTCGCGGATTCAGAACGGCTTATCTATCGTGTAGGTAGAAGAGGCGGAGCGTACCGCTCCACGGACGATCTGAAGCGTGATCCGATCACCTATGAAAAGATAGAAAACCTTGTCCATGATTTACAAGTAAAGGGAGGAATAGAGGCGGTAGAAGAATTCATAACCGGAATGGTGGATCAGTACATCTAGAGATCTCATTTCACCGGAGCATGCATGCCGTTTTATCCGATTCTTGTAAACCTCCAAGGGCAGAAGGCGGTTGTCGTTGGTGGCGGCAAGGTGGCTCAGCGCAAGATCGAAACCTTGTTGGAATTTGGTGCCCTAGTTCACGTGATCGCCAAAGAACTGACACCGACCCTGCGCCAATATGTGAAAACAGGCGAGATAGAACACCGAGGCGCCGAATTCATGGACAGCGATTTGAACGGCGCCTTCCTTGTGATAGCCGCAACCGACAATCCCGAGCTGAATCAAAGGGTTAGCCAGCTCGCGAGAGGAAAGGGCCTCCTTGTCAATGCTGTTGATCAACCGGCGGATTGTAATTTTATCGTACCCTCGATCCTCAGAAGAGGAGACCTCCTCATATCCGTGTCGACCTCAGGAAAAAGTCCGGCCCTAGCAAGAAAGATCAGGCAAAGACTGGAGAAAGGGTTCGGAAAGGAGTATGAAGCGCTCTTGATCTTGATGGGGCGTCTGAGGCCAGAGATATTGTCGGAAGGTCTATCCCAGGATGAGAATAGACGGATCTTCCAAAAGCTCGTTGATTCCCGTCTCCTAAAAGCTATACGGGAGAAGGACTGGGATAGGATGGCCGCTATTTTGTGTGACGTCCTTCAACGCCCCATTTCTCCGGAGGATGTTATGCATTACTTAAAGGTTGAGTGACATATGTCCCTTTTATTGTTTAGACTGGCGCTTTTTCTCATCCTCTTAGCAACCGGCGGATTTATCGTTTACATCATCAGCCAAAATAGACCGGCTTATAGGTGGTCATACAGAATACTTCTGGCAGGTTTCGTGTGCCACACCCTCTTTATCGCCCACCAGTATTATACCCTAGGTGTTGCACCGGTCCTCACCCTTAAGGCTGCTCTCTCCTTTTTTTCATGGACTATCATTGGTGCATACCTGATCTTTCATCTGAAATTCAGATTGATGGTCCTGGGATCATTCATAGCCCCACTTGCTGCCTGTTTGATGATTGTCTCCCTATCCATTCCGGGTGTCGAGGTGAACATCAAACCTATCTTCAGAAGCATGTGGCTAACGGTTCATGTGGTAACCATCTTTGTGGGAAATGGCATATTTGCAATGACCTTTATGGCCGCGATCATGTATTTGATCCAGGAGCACCAGATTAAGAAAAAAAGATTGGGATCATTCTACAACCGTCTACCCTCCTTGGAGACCCTGGATGCGATCAATCGGTATTCTCTGATGT
>JASFTV010000136.1:0-8741 GCA_050050615.1 Desulfobacteraceae bacterium | reverse complement strand
ATGTCCTCACAGATAAAACCATGATGATCCGAGTGGAAGCGACTTACTGAGGGGAGCCATTTTTGTCCAAAAACGAATCGGTGCTTGCCGCGAGCCATGGGGGTCTCGCGGCTCGGTGCCGTAAAGACAAGCCCAATCCGGCCCTGCCCTCCTCAAAGACCCCGTGGAGTGTATAGGAAGTGGGCCCGGATTCTTTACTTTAGTCACTTTAGGCACTTTACTCACTCTAGCTCACTCTTTTATGATTGCTATGGGAAACGTCCGCAGAAATAGGAAATACATTATCCTCGTCGGCGACGGCATGGCCGATTATCCCCTGGAAGCGTTGGGCGGGAAGACGCCTCTAGAGGTCGCAGAAACCCCTTTCATGGACCGCATCGCTGCCTGCCGGGTAGGTCTTGTAAGAACCATCCCTGAGGGAATGGAACCGGGCAGCGATGTGGCGAATCTATCTCTCCTCGGATACGATCCTGCAAAATACCATACGGGTCGGGGGCCTCTGGAAGCCGCCAGCATGGGGATTGCCCTTGAACCTGATCAGGTCGCTTTTCGAATGAATCTGATCACCCTCGAACTGAAATCAGATGATGAAATCATCATGATCAGCCACAGCGCCGGCGATCTATCCACCCAAGAGGCCGTGGAGATCGTGAAGGATTTGAAGAAGTCCTTTGAAATCCCGGGTATTCAGATCTACCAAGGTGTAGCCTACCGGCATCTTCTTTTATGGGAGAATGGCCCGGAACATGCGATGACCATTCCACCTCACGATGTTCTTGACCAGAACATGGCTCCCTATATCCATGACTCCAAGGGTAACCCTGTTCCAGAAATGATTCGCCGCTCCTGGGAAATCCTAAAGGAACACCCTATCAACCTGGAAAGGAAACGCGCAGGCCTCAAAGAGGCCAACTCCGTCTGGCTATGGGGCCAGGGCAAAGCTCCTGAGATGCCGTCATTTCAAGAGAGGTACGGCCTCAAGGGAGGTGTGATATCCGCCGTGGATCTGCTAAAGGGTATCGGGGTCTATGCGGGATTTACACCCATCTATGTAAAGGGTGCCACGGGATACCTCAACACCAATTATCAGGGAAAAGCGGAAGCGGCACTCAAAGGCCTCAGGGATCTTGATTTGATCTTCCTTCATGTGGAGGCGCCTGATGAGGCAGGCCACGCAGGGAACCATGAGGAAAAGATCGAGGCTATTGAGAATTTCGACCGGAAGGTTGTAGGCACGGTGATTGAAGGGTTAATGGACTTTGAGGATTATCGTATCATGGTTGTGAGCGACCATCTAACCCCCATTGTCAAGAAGACCCACACCAGTGAGCCAACACCCTTTGCCTGGGCCGGGAAACAGGAGCTTGAATCCGCATCCGAAGGACCCTCTTTTACAGAGGCGTCAGCCAGAGCGAGCGGGGTTATGATGGATAAGGGTCATGAGTTGATGGCCTCATTCCTATCACGGCCTTAATCCGCTCAGATTCCTGAGTAACATTCAAAAGTGTTGGCATGCCAACACTTTTGAACAATAGCCATTCCTGATGTCCAGCCGTGTCCGGTTAGAATTTTGCATAAACCCCGTTCATGCCAAGTGAGTAGTCCGCGGGGCTCATAATTGCAAAATTCTAACCGGACACTGCGGCGTGATATCTACTGTGTTCGCCGGGCCGGCTTATGAAAATACCTTTTCTCTTGAACCGGAAGCCCTGTCTTTGAGCCTTGACAGGGTCGCCTTTTTTGAATATTTTGCCTTCGTCTTAGAGCAAGGGCGCAGCATTGCGTCGCTGACCATCAACCACGGACAATGTGCAGATGACTGATCTAAAGGAGATAGAGGGATGAACATTCTTTTTTTTGGGCCCAATGGAAGCGGAAAGGGCACCCAGGGTGCTATTGTGAAGGACAAATTCAACATACCCCACATCGAAACCGGCGTCATTTTCAGGGATAATATCTCGCGGGGTACAGACCTGGGCACGGAGGCCAAAGGCTACATTGATCGCGGCGAATTGGTCCCCGACAGTATCACCATTCCCATGATTCTGAACCGCCTTAAGGAGGGAGACTGCAAAAACGGATGGCTCCTGGACGGATTTCCAAGAAACCTGGCTCAGGCTGAAGCATTGGATAAGGCCCTCAAAGAAGAGGGCATCCGTTTGGATATTGTCATTGAGATCGTCCTTGATAGGCAAATCGCAAAGAAGCGAATCATGGGCAGGCGTTTGTGTGTCAACGATAACAACCATCCCAACAATATCTACATCGAGGCCATCAAGCCGAATGGAGACAAGTGCAGGGTGTGCGGCGGAGATCTTAAGTCCAGACCCGATGACCAGGACGAGGCTGCCATCGACAAGCGCCACGATATCTATTATGACACCGAAACCGGGACCGTGGCTGCCATCAACTATTTCAAGGACCTTTCAGCAAAGGGTGACGGAAACCCCAAGATCGTTGAACTGGACGGAGAGCCAGGTGTCAAAGATGTTTCCAGTGAGCTCCTGAGTAAGCTCGGATAGGAGAGAAAGCACTCTTACCGTCTGCTTTTTCTCCTACGTCACATCCCCCCTGGCTCCCGGATTCGGCGTGCTCATGTCGAGCCGCTTTTCCAAAGGGGAAAATGTTCCCTTCCCTTCAGAGGCTGTGTCATCATGTCATTCCGAGGCGACAGGCGAGACACGTCCGGGACAAAGTGAGGGAATTTTTCAGATTTCTCGTGGCGTTTATCCCCTTCCCTCTTTGGAAAACAGGTCCCCATGACCCGGCCAAACCAGCAAACCCTTCTTGGACAAAGATGCGTAAGGGTATGAACTTACAAAATGAGGATCTTTTGCCATGGAAAAACAAGTCGTCGCCATCAAAAGGTATGAGAAATCTCCTGATACCCTCAGGGAACTGATCGAGCTGTGCGAAGGTTTCGACAGGTTAAAACCCGACCAACATGTATTCATCAAACCGAACCTGGTCGCTCTCGACGATAAATATCCCATGTCTCTTTACGGGGTCTACACGACCAGTCGACTTGTCCAGGATATGGTCATCCTGCTCAAGGCGTTCGGCGTTGAAAAGATCACCATTGGGGAAGGAGCCGTTCGAGGTAAGGATTTTGGTGTTCCCACGGATGGCATATACGATTTTCTGGGGTATCCTTTCCTCAAAGCGCGGTACGGCGTCCGGTTGATCGACCTGCTCAAGGGACCCTTTGAAAAGGTTGATTTTGGAGAATTTCAATTACAAATAGCCAAGCCGGCCCTGGAAGCAGATTTCTTCATCAACATGCCAGCACTAAAAACCCACAACCAGGCTGTCCTTTCCCTCGGCCTGAAAAATCTCAAAGGGTGCCTCTCTATCAAATCCCGGAAATTCTGTCATGGGTCCGACGAATCCCTTGACCATCATCTTTCCTTCTTTGTGGAGAAACTTAATCCTGGCCTGACGGTGCTTGACGGTATCTACGGCCTTGAGAAGGGACCGTTCTATCTTGGAAAGGCGGTTCGAATGAATGCCCTTGTGGGATCCAAAGATGCACTCGCTGCGGACGTCATCGGTGCTGCCCTTGCCGGCATCGAGCCACAAAACGTACCCCACATCAAAGAATATGCGGACCGACACAATCGCTCCCTCAGCGTTGAAGACTTCGACATAAAGGGCACGCCTATCTCTGAACTGGGTCGAAAGCTAAAATGGGACAATACATGGCGGGAGGACAACACAGGTCCGAGGGCATGGGACAGAATCGGCATCCAGGGCGTTTCCCTTCCCAAGTATGATAAGACCTTGTGCACGGGTTGTTCCGGGCTTTACGGCCCAATCCTGGCTATGATCATGTCAGCCTTCAAGGGCACACCCTTTGACGAGATAGAGGTCCTCACAGGAAAGAGCATGAAGCCATCGGGTCAAGCCAAGAAAACGGTCTTGTTTGGGAACTGTATGATCAAAGCCCATAGGAAAGATACCAAGATCAAAGAGGCCATTTTCACAAAGGGTTGCCCCCCATCCCTTCAAGAGACGGAAAAGGCCATGAATGAATGCGGTATTCAGGCCAACCTGGAATTCTACAAAATGTTTCGTGACTCACTCATGGACAGGTATAAGGGAAAGGAAGGATTTGATGAGCGTTTGTATTTTCTGGGGTGATGGGCTATGGAGAAAACAAAACCTTCTGCCTGTCCTCCTCCAGGAGAACAGAATCCGCTTTCTCCTCCAGGGCCTGATGTTTTGCTTTCAAAAAGTAGCGTTCAAATAGCCTGTTGAAATCCGTCCAGATTCCTTCCTGCCGGTCTTTCTCAATAAACCGGCTCAACCCATTCATCTTGGCATCAAGATCATCGATCAGGTGAAGGGCAAAAGCCTCCAAGAACTTGGGTCGCTTTGGGGACCCGAACTCATACTGGCCGTGGTGGCTCAGTATGAGGTGCTTGAGCCGGAGACCAATCCCCTCAGGGAAGTTTTTCAGGGTGGCCAGTTTTTCATCCACCATGGCCACGCCCAGGACGAGATGGCCAAGGAGTCTCCCCTCGTCCGTATAATCGATTTGCCTGTCGTATTTGAGTTCTCTGGTTTTGCCTATATCATGCAGAAAGGCTCCCGCCATCAAAAGATCCCTGTCCAACTCCGGGTAATGATCGGCGACCAACCTGACCATTTGACAGACCGAGAGGGTGTGCTCCAGAAGTCCACCAATGTAACTGTGATGGAAGTTCTTCGCAGCCGGGGCCTTTTTGAATAGAGCGATGAAATGGCGATCCGATAGAAACCGGTCCACCAGCGCCTTCATATGAGCATTCTTTATGCTTTTAAGAACCTCTTTCAGAGAGGCCAGCATTTTTGTGACATCTTTAGGGGCAACCTCAAGAAACATTGCCGAATCAGGAATATCGCCAGCCACTTTCAATCCCGAAACAGTAAGCTGAATCTGATCGCGATAGGAAGTGGCAACCCCTTCCACGTCAATGATGTCACCCTCTTTAAACAGGGCGGAAAGCTCTTCCGCCCTTTCCCATACTCTCGCCTCTATCTCGCCGCTGCGGTCGGCCAAGGTGATACTCACGAAGGGATCTCCCCTCTTGGTGGATCCCATCCTCTTCACCCTGACCAAGTACAGGCCACGGACTTTATCGTCTTCCTTGATTTCACTGACCCAGAGGTGGTTCGTATGTTCTGTCACGTTGTCTCGCCATTCCTTTCTTGAAGCGCCGCAGGTGAAAGGAGGCAGGTAGACCTCCCTTTTCCTATCAGGAGACTCTCAAGAGTCCCCCTTTTGTGAAGCTGATCTTTACCCCTAAGTCGCCTGCTGGACACCGGGCGCATAGATTGTTTCACGCAATCTCCTACTGCATCCATGGGGACAGGAAGGCTTTTCTCTACTTAATCCTCAAAATCTCCTTCAGGCCCTTTGTCAGCATTGATCTTGGCTGCTTTTTCCCTGATCTTCTCCTCGGTCCATTCTTTGGGATCCTCGATTCGACTTACCTTTGGACCAAGATCATAGGAGCCGGCGCTCAAAATAGCCTCGATCGCCAGAGGCGCTGTATCCTGTGCATTAAACACATCCGTGAGGAGTTCGTAAACAAAGTCTTCAACCCCTTTGGCCATCCTTTCCCGGACCTCCCGGGGCAATCCAAAAAGCTTGTTTTCAAAGGGCAGGTTGAGCTTCTTATAATTCCCACCCTTGAGGTCCTTTGATTTTGCATACGCGACCATGTCAGCCCACAATGCATCTGTGACGCCCTGATCCGGAAGTTTGACGAACTCCCCGTTTTCGTCAAGAAAGGCGTTGCCGTATTCATTCACCTTCACGCCCCACGTGATCATCTGGAGCGCCGTGGCTACATTCGCCTTGGTGGTGCTGGTCTCCTGAGCTATGCTCTTAAGTCTTTCCGAGTTGTTTCCCGAGGTTCCATGCTGCGCCCCTGATATCTTGTATTTGGCCAGGGCTTCATGAATCTCTTTTGTCAAAGGCACCTGAATGCCCGCGTCGCTTGCTTCGATACCGTGGGTGGTTCCATTGTTGAGAGCTATCCAGTCAGGAAAGATCTCATGGGCGTTCAAGCCCTGAATCAAAAACAGAGCTTCTTCCACCGTTGAAAGGCCTTCCTTGCCCTTGATCTCCCCCACCTCTGTCTCATAACCCGCCCATCTCGGCAGGTAGGGATTTAGCGCGATATTGGCAAGAAGGTTTTTGTCATCGGGCAAATGTGAGGCATCGATCGCTATGGACGTGATGCCTGCATCAAACATGGACGGAATCTCAACCTTGGCTACCTCCACATCCTCATCACTCTTTATGCCGTAGTGGTCCGCGTGGATGGCAACGGGAATCGTGATCCCCAATTCGTTGCAAATGGCATCCACCTGCATTGCCAAATTCCAGAAATTCACCCCACAGTAAGCATTGGCACCGCCCTCCGATTTGGCAATCTCGACGATAAGGGCCGCATTAGCCCTCTGAGCCGCCTGGAGTGCACCGCGGATAACAAAATGGTTTCTCCCATTGGCCGCAATGGTCATCGCCTTTCCTTTGGCTATAACGGCCCGGTCTATCACCTTGCCGCTGACAATTAATGCTTTTGAGTGAGGAAAAGGCTTGACGATGTTTGGAGGACGGCCGATCTCAAGCGCTCTTTCAAAGTCCCCTGATTTAGTCGACACTATCAACCCCCTATACGATTGATAACTGATCACTGCTGTCCAAAATAAATCGAAAACACGCTTCTAAACGAGCTAAGTGCCTGTATTTACAAGGTGCCCCGCGGTGCCCAAAATTCAGGTTCCCATGAGCACTGATTCGTTTTTGGATAAGAATGATGATTGATGATTGTCAATAGGCATTTTAGGCACTTTAGATCACTTTAGACACTTAGGATGGGTCACTCTCCACTCTCCTCTGCGGTTCCACGATGACCTTAATGCAATCGTGCTCTGTAGGTGTGCAGACCGCCTCGAAGCCCTTTAAAGCCTCTGCCAGGCTCAATCTATGGGTAATCAGTTTTTCCACCGGCACTGTGCGCGCCTTGATCATTTTAAGGGCGACCGTGCAGTCTTCAGGACTCCCCGCATAGGTGCTCGTAAGTGTGATCTCTGTTCTCCAGAAAAGATCATTGATGGGCGTGGGAATGGTCGCTCCTTCAGATGCACCGGCGAAAAAGAGGACCGTGCCCCCTCTCTCAACAGCGTTTAGGGCCTGCGGAATAAACCCGTCAAAACAGATGATCACCAGATCGGCCAGATACCCCTCATTGACCTCCCGCAGCGTGCCGACCATGCCGTCGTTCACCTCAAAGGTCATATGGGCGCCTAGATTCTTTGCCGCATCCAAACGAAAGGGTATGGTGTCTGCGGCTATCACCAGTCCGGCCCCTGAAGTGCGTGCTAGACTGATGTGAAGTAATCCGGATATGCCGCAACCCAAAACCAACACGGTTTGTCCCGGTTTCAACCTCGCATTCTTTTGGCCCCTCAAAACACAGGCCAAGGGTTCCATGAAGGAGGCCTCCTCGTAGGTAACCCCATCCGCGATCTTGAACACGCCCCGGTCCACATTGATTGGAGGCACCCTGACATATTCTGCAAAGCCGCCGGGATCAAAATGTGTCCCTTTCAGCAATGTCTCGCATACCGTATGGTGCCCATTGAGGCAGTAATGGCAAGTATTGCAGGGCACATGGTGGGTTACGGCCACCCGATCCCCTTCCTTGAATTTTTCTACACCTTTTCCTACGCAAACGACGTCACCCGCCACTTCATGACCCAGCACCAAAGGGACCTTATCGCGCCTGTACCATTCCATGACGTCGCTACCGCATATCCCGCTGGCAACAACCTTCATCAGCAACTCGCCAGGGCCTATCTCAGGGACGGGCATCTCCTTGATGCGGAGATCCTTGTTGCTGTAATACATTAGAACACGCATGGATTTGTCACTGGTCATTTTTGTGAAGACTCTACCGTCCTTTCACCGAGGACTCTCTTGAGATTCTCTCAAGAAAACCCCCCCTAGAGCCTGTCCGGCAACCTGTTCGAGACAAAAAATACCCGGAGGATATCCTTGCTGCAACAGGAAAAGACCGCCAAGATGGTCGTGCTATGCGGGCTACGCTTTACCTTGCTTGATCGTTTCAAAGAGATCGAAGGCCTGCTTTGGCGCAAGCCTCTCATGAATAACCCCATTCAGCGCTCTCATCATGGCCACAGGATGGGGGTTCTGCCAGACATTTCTGCCCAGGTTGACCCCTATCGCACCCTTTTGCATGCCGTCATGAACGAAATCGAATACCTCCAGCTCCGTCTCACACTTCGGTCCTCCCGCAATGACCACGGGCACAGGGCACCCGTTGGTGACTTTGTCAAAATCTTCTGGACAGTAATAGGTCTTTACGATCTTTGCCCCCAATTCTGCTGCAATGCGGCAGGACAATGCCAGAAACCGGGCCGTCCTTTTCTCAAGCTCTTTTCCCACGGCTGTCACCGCCATCACGGGGATGCCATAGTCTTCACATTCATTGATCATCAAAGCAAGGCTTTCCAGTGTCTCCTTTTCATAGTCGCTCCCCACAAAAATGGAAAGACCCACGGCCGCCACATCAAGACGTATAATCTCCTCTATGGAGGTGGTAAGGATCTCGTTGGCCAGATCCTTTCCCACCACACTGGTACCTCCTGAAACCCTCAAAATGATCGGGGTCTCCACGTCCGGGTCTACGGCGGAGCGAAGAACCCCCCTGGTGACGAACAGCCCA
>JASFTV010000135.1:0-8741 GCA_050050615.1 Desulfobacteraceae bacterium | reverse complement strand
GAAATATGTCAAGTTATTTGCGATACAGAATACTAATTCAGGGTAATCTTCAAGATCCTTTTGGTCTTGGGGGTGACTTTGAATCTGTCGTCAATTCGGAAGCCAGAAATCCATACAGGTGTGTCTTCGCTGAGCAGGATCGGGGTGAGTCGTCTGAGTTCCGTGGGGATTTTGAGATCCACGAAAAAGTCCTTAACCTTCTTGTGTCCCTTCATGCCTAGGGGGATGAACCGATCCCCAGGTCTGAAGTTTCTCACAAGGATAGGATATCGGAGTTTGTCCGCATCCACATAAGCGGTCCATTGGGAGTGCGCCAGGTTCAGGTCCTTAGGCTTTTCAAT
This sequence comes from Desulfobacteraceae bacterium, assembly GCA_050050615.1. Classification (GTDB taxonomy): domain Bacteria; phylum Desulfobacterota; class DSM-4660; order Desulfatiglandales; family HGW-15; genus JASFTV01. The sequence continues at coordinate 8,400 of JASFTV010000135.1, read as the reverse complement.
TTCTACCAATGAAATGGTTTTGCCGATCTTTTCCAGGTGAAAGGTCCCTGGCCCCTCCAAAAGATAGTGGAAATGCCCCGGCCTTTTTGGATCGGCAGCTGTAAAGGTCAAACGATCATACGTTTTCTTTATGGTGAGACCATCCGGCAAGTCTAGGAGCCCCTGGGGCCTGTCCGCTTGTGCCAGCTGATAGATCGATTCTATGTGATCTCGGCTTATTCTGCGCAGATTTTTCCTGATTTTCTTGATGAGTTGCCTTGTAGCCCGCTTCCTGAGAGGAGCTGGCAGATCCAGGAAAGATGCTATGGGTATGGAAATGTCGGCCTCCGTCACTGTTTCAGCTTCCTCATCCAGCCAGTTTTCGGTGACGCGCTCCAAATAGTCGTTTTCATCTCTAAGGACTTCGGCCACATGTCCGAGGTGTGCAATGAGCCGAGGCTGATAGCTTTTTAGCATCGGCATCAATTCTAGCCGGATTCTATTTCTAAGGTACTTTTGCTCAAGGTTAGAGCTGTCGGTGACGGATGAGAGCTTTCGCGCCTTTAAGTAATCTTCTATCTCCTGGCGTTCCACTTCGATGAGTGGTCTAATGATTGTCGTGTTCCTGCATGGAGGGATACCGGATAGACCCGAAAGACCGCTCCCTCTCAAAAGCCTCATGAGAATCGTTTCAGCCTGGTCGTTCAGGTTGTGACCCAAGGCGATTTTTTGGGCATCGTGCTTTTTCCTCACCTTTTCAAGGAACGTGTACCTTGCAGTCCTAGCCGCTTCTTCGGGGGAGACATCATTTTTTCCAAGAAAGGAGGTTTTTTCGGTCTCAAAGGGAAGGGACATGGATTTTGCCAAGCTTCGAACAAACTTGGTCTCGGTTTCATCTTCAGCCGGTCTCAACCCGTGATCATAGTGGGCAACGACAAGATCGATACCCAATTCATCCATGAATTCATTGAGGATGTCCAAGAGACACACGGAGTCAGGTCCCCCGGAGACGGCCACAATAAGCAGATCTCCGGAATCGATCATGCCGTAACGGGAAATGGTCTCTCTGACCTTCTTTTGGATGTTTATGATCGGGTTCACGGGTCTTTCAATAAGGAATGCTCTTTTCAGTCGTTAAGATCATAACATAATTATGCCTGCCAGTTACAGTCAATATGCTGATATTCAACGATGATTTGTCGTCTTGCCAAACAGTTCACCTGCTGCTTCGAGGACTTCAGCGACAAGGCTGGGACTGCTTTCTTTGTTTTCGATCACCCTGACTTCAGGTCCCAACGGTCTCCACTGAAAGACTGAGGTCCCTTTGAAAAGGGCAATGGTCGGTGTTCCACACATCGCTGCGAGGTGCGTGATGCCGCTGTCGTGTCCGATGTAAAGGGACGCTTTTTTCAGTAAGGAAAAGAGTTCGTCCCTTTCAGGAAAGGAGACGACCTCCACCTTCTTGTTTTCCAGGCTTTTTCGATAGAATGAATGGAGAAGGTCTTCAGCCGGGCCTAGGAGCACCGTGAATGCTTCCCTCTGAGAGAAGAGGGGCTCTCTCAAGGCCGTGATCAGATCCAGCCAGAAATCCGGGGGGTGATTTTTTTTCTCCCCGCCCGAACCTGGATGAAAGACAATCCTCTTTTTGGTGGTGATGAGTGGCGCCTCATCCTGAAAAGGGGGTCGGTGACATGCATTCTCAAGCGATTTTGAGGGGTCAATGTCACATCCCGCCGCCTGAAGACACTCGGCCAAATAGAAAGCCACATGGACCTTCCTCCCTTCAGGCGGAAATGGTGGAAATAGATAGATTGGAATACTGGGGAGGTAGGTCTTAAGATTGCTTTTCACGGTGCCCTGAGGATCTTGAAGAAAACCTATCGCAAGGTCCACAGAAGGTATGGGGAGCCCTTGACCCTTGTCAGGCCTTTCCAGAAAGAGCCTATGCCATGCCCGGCCCTCATAGTCGAAGCAAGCATGCACATGAGGTCTGAGGTAGTCGAGACCTGGCGATCTGCCCACCAGGATGACCTCCTGTGTAAGCCTCATCTGAACGATGGCTGGCATCAGCATCAGTGTATCGCCCAGTGCAGCCGGTCTGATGACCAAAAGCTTCAAAACTTGTTGAACTCCAAAAACCGCGGCAGAGAGCCCCGTCCGGAAGGGCGGGGGTGAATGGCGCGTCTTTTTTGTGGGGTGCAGGGGGCTTGCCCCCCGAGGTTTTCAAAACGCGAAATGGGTTGAACCCATTTCGCTCTGAAGCCGTCGATGGCAGCTTTCTGGAAAATGCGAGGCATTTTCCGGTTGTGAAGATGCCCCGCCCTGTGGGCGGGGAGATTCACACAATAGAAGATCATAAGTGCTCCTCAAGCCTAACCATTCTAGGTCAAAGGCTCTCCGTATACAACACCATACTTTGACTTGACTCAGAGCTTTGTGTGATTATTCTAGTCATCAAGCGCCCTCAGCTTCGCTTCGCAATTGGCGTATGGGGGCACTGGAATGATGGGGCATTGAAGGGATTTCTGGCAATTTCAAATCACATTTTCTACCGTGAGCATCCTAAACCCATCATTCCAAAATTCAATTCGAATTGAGGCAATCAAACATTCCTTTAAGAGAGATCGAAACAACCATGGTGTTTCGAGATCACGGAGGTAAATAAAAATGGGGAATTGGTTTAAGACGACGCTCCTTCTGGGCGTTATGACTGCTCTGATCGTTTGGATCGGGCATCTTTTCGGAGGTCGGCAAGGCATGATCTTGGCCTTCATCTTGGCCATGGGAATGAATTTTTTCAGTTACTGGTATTCTGATAAGCTTGTCCTCAGAATTTACCGGGCAAGGGAGGTATCGCCCCGGGAGAATCCGGAAATCTATCAGATCGTCAGCCAGATAGCGGAGAACGCGAATCTGCCCATGCCCCGGATTTACATCATCCCAGAGGCTGCGCCCAACGCTTTTGCAACCGGCAGGAACCCGCAGCATGCCGTGCTTGCGGTTACAGAGGGGTTGCTTAAGTTGATGAAAAGGGACGAAATCGCTGGCGTCCTTTCCCATGAGATGGCACACATCAAAAACAGGGACATTCTGATAGGGTCCATAGCAGCGACCATGGCAGGGGCGATTATGATCCTGGCCACCATGGCCCGCTGGACAGCCTTTTTCGGCGGGGGCTCGAATGATGATGAAGGTGGAGGGCTGGGCGGCATCGGGTTGCTGGTCATGTCCATTTTGGCTCCGATTGCAGCGCTGCTTATCCAAATGGCCATTTCCAGGTCAAGGGAATACCATGCCGATGCGACCGGGGCTGGCTTTGCAGGGCATCCTTACGGTCTTGCGAATGCCTTGGAGAAGCTTGGCGCCTATTCCCGGAGGCTTAGAATGCCTGTGAGCCCGAACACGGCTCACATGTTCATCGTTAACCCTCTTAGCGCGAGGGGCCTAGCACACCTTTTTTCGACCCATCCTCCTCTGGAAGAAAGAGTAGCTCGCCTTAGGGGAAAGGGGCCATCTTCATGGCATGAGTCGGATGAGGACAGGGGAAGAAGGGAGGCGGAAGCCACCTGGAGGAACCTGTCGCGGTAATCCATCTTCCATATCATAACTCACTGGTGTCCAAAATAAATCAAAATCTAAGGTTCCCACCATATAAGCGCCTGTTTTTACACGATGCCGCATGCTGGCCGGAACTCAGGTTCCCCGCGTCGCCTGAGCAGGGGGTCATGGGGAGCTCTTTTCAAAAACGAAAAAGTCGGTGCCCGGTAATCAGCATGCGGCTACAGGTGAGGCGCGCGGAGCACCCCCCGGGAATCGCCATGAAAGTGCTTCCATGGCATTGACTGTGAAGGTCCGCCGCGCGCCTTCGCCGCCCTCTTCTTCATAGTCCTTCCCGGATCCTCTTCGTTTTTGAAAAGAGATCCCCATGACCCGGGGAAACCGGGAAAGCGTTTTTGGACAAGAATGATCATAACTACTATCCATCCACCGATATTTCCCAATCAGGGCTGGTTCTAAGGTGGTTAAGGGGTTCTACCTGACCGCATTTTGTTTAGCCATGAACTGGGGAGCATCTGCCGCCGTTTTCTCCCCTCAGAAGATGGAAACTTGAAATGTGGTCTATAGTGAAGTATTGTCCATATCCGGGAATCGAGACCGAGCGGGGGACGCCTGTATTCTCGTGTCAAGAAGTATCCCTCAAAGCGTGTTCACGAACGAACAGAGTGATACGAAAATAGAGCAATGGTGAGGTAATTATGGAGGGCATATCCGCATTTGACAATGGGCGCTACATAAGCGAGCAGACCACGGAAATCCTTGAGAGGGTTAGGAGGTTTGATAACAAGCTGTACCTGGAATTTGGTGGCAAGCTGCTTTATGACTATCACGCAGCGAGGGTGCTGCCAGGGTTTGATCCGAATGTAAAAATGAGGCTCCTGCAACAATTGAAAGACAAGGCGGATCTCCTGCTTTGCATTTACGCCGGAGACATTGAAAGAAAAAAGATACGAGCGGATTTCGGGATTACCTATGATTCCGATGCCCTCAAATTGATCGACGATTTGAGGGGATGGGGCATCAACGTGCTGGGCGTGGTCATCACGCGTTTTGATCAGCAACCTGCCGCTATTCAGTTCAAGAATAAGTTGGAAAGGAGCGACATCAGGGTCTATACCCATTCTTTCACAAAGGGATACCCTACAAACGTGGATCTGATCGTCAGTGATGAAGGTTATGGGGCGAACGAGTATATCGAGACGGAAAAGCCGTTGGTTATTGTGACGGGCCCTGGCCCTGGGAGCGGAAAGCTTGCCACTTGCCTCTCTCAGTGCTATCACGACTACCGGAGAGGGATAAAGGCGGGATATGCCAAGTTTGAGACGTTTCCAATCTGGAATTTGCCGCTCAAACACCCCGTCAATGTGGCCTATGAAGCAGCAACAGCAGATCTCGGAGATTTCAACCTCATTGATCCCTTTCACTTGGAGGCTTATGACAAAAGAGCAGTAAACTACAATCGCGATGTAGAAATATTTCCTGTTCTGAAAAGAATCATGGAAAAGATCACCGGCGGCGAATCATTCTACAAATCTCCGACGGACATGGGCGTGAATCGTGCCGGCTTTGCTATTGTTGAGGATGAAGTGGCGAAAAAGGCGGCTAAGCAGGAAATCATCAGACGGTATTTCCGATATCGCTGTGAGTATGTCATGGGTTTCGCAGATAAAGAAACGGTCCAACGGGTTGAACTTTTTATCAAAGACTTCACCCTCTCCCCAGAATCCAGGTCTGTGGTTGGAGCAGCTCGCCTGGCTGCGGAAGAGGCACAGGAGAAAGGCAAAGGCAATGAAGGCATCTACTGTGGGGCAGCCATTGCCTTAAAAGATGGCACCATAGTCACAGGGAGTAATTCGAAAGGCATGCATGCGGCCTCAAGCCTTGTTTTGCACGCCATAAAATATTTGGCTGAAGTTCCTGAAAAGATTAAGTTGCTGCCGCCCTATATTACAGATTCGATAACCAGTCTCAAAACTGAAATCCTGAAAGAGAAAGCGCTCAGCCTGGATCTGGAAGAGGCACTTATTGCGCTGAGTATTAGCGCGATGACCAATTCTGCAGCCCAACTGGCGATCGAAAAGCTAAGAGAGCTTGAAGGCTGCGAAGTCCATATGACCCATATTCCCACCCCCGGCGATGAAGCGGGCCTGAGGCGGCTGGGTGTTAACCTCACAAGTGATCCGAATTTTTCGACCAAAAATCTCTTTATCTCCTGAGTGTCGCCAAAAACCCTGTCTGGCCCTGGAAGGATTTTCCCTCTCGTTCTATGTCAGAGCTAAGTGGCTCCCATTCGCTTCTCCTGTCCCTTTGCGTCCCACAGCGGCAACAGCCCCAAATGCCCACCCTTGGAGCCTCCCCCCTGCTCCTTCGTGCCTCGCAGTGGCAGGCGGGTGTCAAGGGAGGAGAAAGCCAGCGAATAGCCAATGCGGGCGCTCTTCTATCCTTTTTTTGATCTCAAGAACGTAATGTGGCCGGAGGTTATCCTTCCAACGGGGATAGCCCCCGAGCCAAACATATTCGATCAATTTCTGAAAGACTTCTTTGCTGAAAAGGTATTCTCCGATAGACACTGTCCGGTTCACTCGGTCGAGCTTCAAGAAGATAATCGTTTTTCTGGCATATTTTTCCAACATGGCTGTGACCAAGGGACGGCTCTCAAACCCCTCAGGCTTCTGCCTGAAGTCCTCATCCTTTTGGGGAAAGGGAAACCGTTTGTATACCTCCCCAATAAAACCCTCATGGTGGATGCCATGAATAGCGCCCATCAAATCTCCAATGTGCCCTTGACAGTCAATCGTATAGACCTCCCAAGAAGCCTCATAGGCGTCTTGCTCCTTTTGCTCGTTCAGTTGAATGATACGTTGGCAGAAGTCCTCTGCGAAGAGGAAGTAGTGTTCAAGGAGCAGAAGGTCTGTGTGGATGTTGAAAAAGCCGAAAGCGATAACCCCTCGATTTAGTGATTGAAACGCTAGAGGCATGGTTATTTCTCTTTGCCTAAAGATCGGGTTTGACAGGGAGTTGTGATCCTAGTATATTTAATATTTTTGAATTACAGTCACGTTTTTTATTTTGGTGCTTATTCGATGTGCCCAAAAGTTCCTCTCGCTCCGCGAGAGAAGCAAGTATACTATATGAAGGAGTGAAGAAATGCACGCTGAAAATTCGCTAATGAAGTTTACCGGTGCCTCCAAATACGTGCTGGATGAAGAACTAGCCAAGATCGTCAACATCTCCATGGCATTGGAAATGCCACTTCTCTTGAAAGGGGAGCCGGGAACGGGAAAGACCATGCTGGCCCATGCTATTGCGGAAGCCCTTGACATGAGACTGATCGTCCTGAACGTCAAGTCAAGTATGAAACTTGTGGATACCCTGTATCAGTATGATACCCTTACCCGTCTCAATGACAGCCGGTTTGGGGATTCGAGCCGGGATGTGAGCAATATTGAGGAATATATCAAGATGGGAAAAATTGGGCAGTCTTTTGTCTCGGAGGAACGGGGTGTTCTCCTGATTGATGAAATCGACAAGGCGGACACCGATTTCCAGGACGATATGCTAGACGTACTGGATCAGATGGAATTTGATATCATTGAGATTGACAAGACGATAAAGGCGAAATACAGACCTGTCATCGTCATCACCTCAAACGCAAAAAAGGATCTTTCCGATCCTTTTTTGGGCCGCTGTAATTTCCATCACATCGCCTTTCCGGATCCCGAATTGATGAGAACCATCGTGGCCGTCCACTTTCCTGATATCCACAAAGATCTTCTCGACAATTCGGTGAAAACTTTCTATCGCTTAAGGGATATACGAGGTATTGAGAAAAAACCGGCCACCAGGGAGCTTATAAACTGGATCAGGGCACTGAAAGCTGATCCAGACTTCAAGGTCAAGGACCTGACCAAGGGGGATGTTCCATACCTCGGGGTCCTGTTTAAGAAAAGCCCTGATTATGCGGTCGCCCAGAACGTTGTGACCCGATCTAGGTAATGATTCAGGACGCAGGTGAGCATAGATTATCGGGGTAAAACATATGAAGCTTGATCTGTGTGTATCTGCCGAAATCCCTGTCCTATCTGGAGATAGGTGAGATGTTTACTGAATTTTTCTACACGCTAAGAAAGGTGGGCATTCCTGTGACGCCCACCTCTTTCCTCCGCCTCCAAGAGGCCCTGAGTATAGGCGTCGTCAACTCTATCGATGACTTTTACACGGCCGCCCGTTCTATATTGGTCAAAAGTGAGCGATATTTTGACCTCTACGACCAGGTATTTGCCCACTACTTTGAGGGTGCTGAACTCGAAGATCCCCATGAGTTTGAGTTGACCGAGATCGCTCGTGCCCTGCTGGAAGAATGGCTGAGAGACCCCGTGGAATTGGCGAGAGCTTTAGGGGTCGATGAAAAGGAACTGTCTAAACTAAGCCCGGAGGAACTGATCCAATACTTTCTTGATCGGTTGAAAGAGCAGACCGAAGCGCACCATGGCGGAAGCAAATGGATCGGCACAGGAGGCACCTCACCCGTGGGACATTCCGGATACCATCCAGGCGGGATGCGGGTCGGCGGGGTATCCAGAAACAAGTCCGCCGTTAAGGTGGCCATGGACAGGAGATACAAGGATTATTCACAGGAAGGCCCCTTGACCCAGTCTCAAATGGGAGAGGCTCTAAAGCGGCTGCGAAATATGGTTCCTGTGGGCCCCAGGGATCAGGTCAATATCGATGAGACCATCTACCAGACCATGAAAAATGCCGGTGAGATAGAAATTATATTCGATCGCAGCCTCAAAGACCGGTTGAAGGTGATTCTGGCTATTGACAACGGCGGATGGTCCATGGACCCTTACATCGAGCTCG
>JASFTV010000134.1:0-8803 GCA_050050615.1 Desulfobacteraceae bacterium | reverse complement strand
CAGGGAAATGGGACTCATAGCAAAGTTGAATGCCGAAGGCCACATCGCGGTGGGAAAAGGTATTGATCTGTTCTCCAGCCCCGTACGTCTCTTTTTCGGGGGGTGAAAGATGCGTTTTTCTGTACGTGCCAAGCAATCCCTTGGGGCCTGCTACAATTTGGCTAATATACGGCTTTTCCTCATCCGGTATCTCTATGAGACCGGCGATTATGATGAGAGCTTTTTCCTGCGCTATTTGGGCGATCCTTTCAATCACCCCATCCGGCCTCAGATTTCCGTACACACGCAAGGGGTGCTTAAGCGTATAACCCGATATGGAAAGCTCAGGGAAGCAGATGAGTTCAGCGCCCATCTCTGACGCCTTCGAGGCATACGATTCTGTCCGATCCAAATTCCTGAGTATTTCACCCGGTTCCGAATGCATGCATACGGCCGCTACTTTTAGATCTCTCATACTCCCCCAATTCCTTCCTGCATCCTGTTTGGCCCGTTAATCCTCGGAACCGTGTCTTTTTGCGATAATAATATATTTATCGAATACCAGAGATTCTCCATTACTGGCCGTGTCGAATGTCTTTCCAGGGAATTTGTTTCTACCACTAAAAAGAACCTTGAACCGAGCTCGCTCTAGCCCAACCTGCGCAGGTATATGGTCATTCAACCAGAAACTTGTGAGGATAATACCTCCGTTCATATCCAAAAAATTTGCCGTTTCTTGAAATATCTTTTTCCATATTTTAGGCCCGTCAGGAGACGTTGTGAGACTTGGATGCTCAAAAACAACGAGTTGATACCTCCCCGTCAAGAACCCTGTTAAGTTCTGTGCGTCACCAACGACAAAATCGACCAATCCGCCCAGTACGCTTTTTGCCTCCGCAAAGGCTTCTTCGCTGAGGTCCACCCCAACATAGTTGGGCATCCCCAAACCCTGACTTGCCAGGTAAAGGGTTACTCCGAGATAGTTCCACTTCACACTGTTTCCACACCCGATATTCAAAACGTTCGCATTTTCAGATAGCCTGATATTGTATTTGGGCAAGTACTCAGCCAGCATTTTCACCCACCTTTTCTCAGGCGTATCCTGTGTCTCGAGCTGTGATTCCTTGCCCATGTTATGGTCTTTCCAAAGAGTGGTTGCCGGGAAACTCATACATAGCTGACAACCACATCTCCAACCTCCTTTGTGGTAAAACCCATTTTCCCCGCCTCAGGGCTTTTCAGGTCGTTTTAGTTCCTGGTGCGCATAACGCATCGCTTTGAAAAGAGATCGGTGCGGTGCCCGGTCAAGACCTTCTTTCACCACGTCGCTTCCCATCTATCTCTTGCCCATTCATAACAATGGTATTACAATGACCCCTTCTCCCTAATATAGGGAACCAGGCCACCTGCCTGGATCATCTTCCGCATAAACGTCGGCAGAGGCTTCGCAAAAACCTGTACCCCGCCCTCTACACTCCTGATTTTACCGGATCCGAGATCAATAAGCACATGCTCACCTTCAGAAAATGATTCCACGGCCTCTTCGCACTCCAGGATGGGCAAACCGATATTGAAGGCGTTTCTGTAAAAGATCCTGGCGAAACTCCTGGCCACAACCACGCTGATTCCGGCTGCCTTAATGGCCCACGGCGCGTGCTCTCTGGATGAGCCGCACCCAAAATTGGTGCCTGCAACGATAATATCATGTGGTTGCACTGACTTGCTGAAATCAGGCCTCAAATCGATGAACGTGTTCCCGGCCAGTTCGTTTTCGTCCGACACATTGAGGAATCTTGCAGGGACGATCGCATCGGTATCTATGTTATCCCCGAACTTCCAGACCCTTCCTTTGAATTCCATGCCCTTCCCTCTAAAGCTGTTCGGGAGATCCGATTCTTCCGAGAACAGCAGAGGCTGCTGCAACCGCCGGGCTTGCAAGATAGATCTCGCTCTTAGGATGTCCCATTCGACCCTGAAAATTCCGGTTGCCCGTGGAAAGCGCTTTTTCCCCCTCTGCGAGGATTCCCATGTGCCCTCCGAGACAGGGTCCACAGCAGGGGGGCCCCACGACGGCGCCCGCTTCCACCAGCGTCTCTAATCCGCCTCCCTGAATCATCTGTTTATAAATGCGAGAGGAGCCCGGGATGACAATAAGCCTCGTGCCTTTAGCAGCCGACCTTCCCTCCAGAATTTCTGAAGCCACTCGCAGATCGTCCAGTCGACCGTTGGTGCATGAGCCAATGAAAACCTGATCCAACGGGATATGCCCGACCTCAGATATGGGTCCTACATTGGCAGGCGAATGGGGAAATGCGACTTGAAGTTCAATTTGCTCCACATCTATCTCAATCGCCTTTTCAAATCTTGCGTCGCGATCGCTCTCAACGAACGATGGTTCTCTATTAGCTCTCTGGTTCACATAGTTATAAGTGATATCATCCGGCTCAAAAATGCCGTTCTTTGCGCCCCCTTCAATAGCCATATTGGCCATGGTAAACCGATGATCCATGGGGAGTCTTTTGATAACCCCTCCGGAAAACTCCAGCGCCTTATAATTGGCACCGTCCACGCCCAGCTTGCCCAGAGTGAAAAGGATGAGATCCTTGCCTCCCACCCACGGCCTCAGATTGCCTTCATATTCCAGTCTTATAGTCGCCGGAACCTTGAGCCATGCCATGCCTGTCGCCATGACAGCACCAAGATCGGTGCTTCCAACCCCGGTAGCAAAAGCCCCGAGTGCGCCATAGGTACAGGTATGACTATCCGCCCCTATCACGAGATCACCGGGAAGTACCAACCCCTTTTCAGGAAGGATGACGTGCTCAATGCCCCCGTCCGCCAATTCATAGTGGTGTCTGATCCCCTGCCTCAGTGCGAACATCTTCATGATCTTCGCTTGCTGGGCCGATGGAATGTCTTTGTTAGGCACGAAGTGGTCCGCCACCAGGGCAATCCTTTCAGCGTCGAAAACTTTCTCCTTACCTATGTCATCAAAAACGCGGACGGCTAAAGGGGTGGTGACGTCGTTAGCTAGAGCCAGGTCCACTCGGACCTTGAGCAATTCCCCTGGGCTCACTGATTCTTGCTCAGTGTGAGCGGCCAATATCTTTTCTGTCATGGTCATAGGAGGCGTCATGGTCAGATTCCCTTTGTCTTGCCCGGGTGAGTTTCAAAAGCAATGCAAGGTTAGTGCGCTGTTCCAAATGAGTGGCGCCAGGGCGGGCTGTCACTCCATCGGCCCACTGCCCTCTCTGCTCAGAGGCTCCTATCTTCAGGGGCGAGCGAAGGATTCCTCTTCAAATACTCAAGCCGATTTAGACCGTTAATATACGCCTTCGCGCTCGCAATGAAGATGTCCGGGTCCGCGCCTTTGCCAAGGGCCACGAGGCCGTTTTCCTGAAGACGCACTGTAACCTCGCCTTGGGCATCCGTACCACCGCTGATGGCGTTGATTGAGAAGCGGACCAGCTTTGACCGCGTGCCTGTCATCTTGGCTATGGTGTTGTAGGTTGCATCGATGGGGCCGACACCAAACCCTGCGCCCTGGGTTTCTTCTCCGTCTATTCGCAATTTCACCGTAGCCGTGGGCACAGCCACAGTGCCGCTCACCACGTTGAGGTAATCCAACCGGTATTTATCAGGGACTCGGAGAATTTCCTCAGCAACCAGAACTTCGATATCTTCGTCAAGAATCTCTTTGCGTTTATCTGCCAATTCCTTGAATTTTTCAAACAGACGCTTCAGGTCCTCTTCCGTTAAATCATAACCCAGTTCAGCAATTTTTTTTCTGAAAGCATGTCTTCCTGAGTGTTTCCCCAGGACCAGGCGATTGGTGGCAAGACCCACGGTCTCTGGGTCCATAATTTCATAGGTCATTTTGTTTTTCAGCACGCCGTCCTGATGGATGCCCGCCTCGTGCGTAAAAGCATTGGCGCCCACAATCGCTTTATTGGGTTGGACCACAATGCCTGTGATCATGCTAGCGAGCCTGCTGGCAGGATGAATCTCCCGGGTATTGATCCGGGTGACAAGGCCCAGATGCTTCTTGTGGGTGAATAGGGCCATAACGATCTCTTCCAAAGAGGTGTTCCCAGCCCTTTCTCCTATCCCGTTGATCGTCACCTCCACCTGTCGAGCCCCTGCCTTGAGCCCGGCCAGGCTGTTGGCGGTAGCAAGGCCGAGATCATTATGACAGTGGATGCTCAGCACCACTTTATGGATATTGGGCGTGTGTTCCCGGACATAAGAGATCAGTTGGCCGAATTCATCTGGCATGGCATATCCCACCGTGTCGGGAAGGTTCACTGTGGTTGCTCCCGCTTCGATCACCGCCTCAAAAAGGCGACACAGAAACTCCGGGTCGCTTCGCGACCCGTCTTCGGCTGAAAACTCCACGTTTTCAGTGAACCCCTTCGCGTATCTGACCGCATGGGTTGCTGACTCTATGACCTTGTCACGGCTCATTCTTAGTTTGTGTTCCAGGTGGATATCAGAGGTGGCAATGAAGGTATGAATCCTGGGATGAGCCGCTCCGCCGATGGATGCCCAGGCCCGGTCAACATCTTCTTTCGAGGCCCTGGCCAATGCAGCCACCTGGGCGTTGCGGATCTTTCCAGCGATCAGTTTGACGGCATCGAAATCGCCCGCAGAAGCGGCCGGAAATCCTGCTTCGATGACGTCCACCCCAAGCCTTTCCAGCTGAATGGCAAGGCGGAGTTTCTCCGCAGCATTCATACTGGCCCCGGGCGACTGCTCTCCGTCCCTGAGCGTTGTATCGAAAATAATGACCTGATCTGCCATGGCATAACCTCCTTTGGACGCTTCGATAGAATCCTGGTCCGTTACTCCTGTCCAAAATAAGTCGAAAAAACGCTTTTCAGCGATTTCAATGCCTGTTTTTGCGCGATGCACCGCGGTTCCCGAAGATGAGGCTCCCATGCGCACCGAGCCGCGAGGCATGGGGGTCTCTCCGCCCTGCCTGTCCCGCCCCTGCGGGGCCTCACCCGTGGCCTTACGGTGGTCACCGGGCAGCGACTTTTCGTTTTTGAAAAGAGACCCCCATGCCTCGCATGAAGCACCGATTCGTTTTTGGACAACAATTCTGGTTCGTGATAAGAATTCGAGATTCGCTTAAGGAGATTATACCTCAAGAACCCTCCGCAGATTCCCGGCCGGGCGAGAATCTGCGGCTGTCTTCTCCCAATTGCGATGTTTATCTCTGTGCATCACTGTTTCGCGTTCAGTGCCTTTGATAACTTATACTGGACGCTGTCCACCAGGGCCTGCCAACTCGCTTCAATCACGTTTTCTGACACACCGATGGTAGACCAGATCTCACGAGAGTCTCTGGATTCGATTTGCACTCTCACCTTTGCGGCCGTCCCTTCAACGCCGTCAATCACTCGGACTTTGAAATCCACCAATCCCATCTCTTCGATCTCAGGAAAGAACTTCGTCAAGGCCTTTCTCAGAGCATTGTCAAGGGCGTTCACCGGGCCGTCACCTTCTGCCGCAGTGATCTCGTAATCCTCGCCCACTGAGATTTTGATTGTGGCCTGGGCGGTGCTCGGTCCGGATCGGTTTTTCTCGATGGTCACCCTGAAAGTCTCCAGCTGAAAGGGTTCTTCAAACTGCCCCGTCACTTTCTTCATCAAAAGCTCTAATGACCCCTCGGCCGCGTCGAATTGGTACCCCTGGTCCTCCAACTCTTTGATCTCCTGAACAATTTTTTCGCTTCCGTAACCGTTAGCCCCCATCTTGATGCCCATCTCTCGTGCCTTGTACTCTATGTTACTCCTGCCGGAAAGATCCGAGACCAGGACCCGCCGGCGGTTGCCCACCTGTGCGGGCTCGATATGCTCATAGGCCCCCGGATCCTTGGATATGGCACTTACATGGACACCGCCCTTGTGGGCAAAAGCGCTCTTTCCAACAAAGGGCCGCTGGTTCAAAGGAGGCACATTCGCCACTTCGCTCACGTAGCGGGACAGTTCCGTCAACCTGTTTAGGTTTTCTGGAGGTATACATGGATATCCCATCTTGAGCTGAAGATTCCCGATGGTGGCGATGAGGTCCGTATTGCCGCAACGCTCTCCATATCCATTAACCGTTCCCTGGACCATGGTCGCGCCGGCGCGCACGGCCTCCAAGGAATTGGCAAGCGCCAAACCACTATCATTGTGGGCATGGATGCCAACGGGAACAGTGACCCGGCGCACGACCTGTTTCATAATAGCCCGGATCTCGTGGGGAAGGGTGCCGCCGTTCGTATCGCACAGGACAATCATGTCCGCGCCGCCATCAATGGCCGCCTCGATAGTCCTGAGGGCATAATCTCTGTTGTGTTTGTAGCCGTCAAAAAAATGTTCCGCATCGTAGATGACCTGGCGATCCTGTTTCTTTAAATAGCCAATGGAATCCTCAATCATGGAAAGGTTTTCATCCAGGGTCGCGCCCAGAATCTTGGATGCATGGAGATCCCAGCTCTTCCCGAAGATCGCCATGGCCTCCACCTCGGTCTTGAGCAGAGCCTTGATGTTGCTGTCATCTTCAGGACGGATCTTGGCACGGCGCGTGCTCCCGAAAGCGGTCAGTCGCATATTTTGAAAGGGGCTCTTTCGGGCCATCTTGAAGAATCGCGCATCTTTGGGGTTGGAGCCCGGCCAGCCGCCTTCCACATACTGGACCCCAAACTCGTCCAGTTTCAGGGCGATGCGCAATTTGTCCTCCGCTGAGAGACTGACCTCTTCTCCCTGTGTCCCGTCCCGTAGGGTGGTGTCATAAAGGATGATCTTTCGTGCCATCGCTTCTCTCCGTTTTCATCAAAAAAAACCGTTATCAGGAGGGCCTGATAACGGTTTTTGAAAGATCTTGTTCAATTCATTATGTCATTATCAGGCCCGGGCGTTTGAGGATAAGGACCCCAAGAAGGAGCAATAGGGATAGGACGACCCCTATTGCGGTGATAATAACGATAATGTTCTGAACAAGATCCATCATGGTTCACAAACGGTTATCCAACTGTAATTTAGAATAAATAGCCCATTCAACGGGGCATGTCAAGCTTTTTCCTAATTCCTAGAGCGTTCCTTGCCCTACAAAAACCGCGCCAGAGAGCCCCGTCCGGAAGGGCGGGGGTGAATGGCGCGTCGTTTTTGTGGGGGTGCAGGGGGCTTGCCCCGCGCCTTGGCGCGGGGAGCTTCACTCGCGGTTAGAAAACCTCTAGACCTTCAACGGTTCCACCCCCAAATTCGGACATGGTCTGCGCTGCAATCGTCAAGCCGTCCTTGAGATGCCCCCCTTCGATACCTGGAACAGCATAGGCATAAAATAAGACATTCCGTGTCTCTTCCCTGACCCTTGTCTTCTCGTCCGCAGCTTGGCATAGCACGCACACAATATCTTTCTCATCTCGGAACACGATCTCTCCCTCTTTGGTTCTGAGTTCGCGCTGACCCATCCCCAAGCAGATTTCACCCTCCTTAGCCAAGTCCAATGTCAGTTTTCCCTCAAACCGGTCATAATCAGTCACAGCGACCAGGATACCCGCGCACATCTCGGCCATGAAATGGGCGTCCACCATCAAATTATACCGGGGAAATCCGCTATGGATGGTCCTTTTGAGATGCTTTGGCAAGGGACACTCAAACCCGAAGCTCTTGAAGAAATCGTCATAAATCTCGACTCGGCGGGAAATACCGGCCAGGGTTTCCCTTTTTCTCATCTTGCGGAGCAACTTTCTTTTGTACTGATCGAATCCAGGAGGATTTGTTGCAGGCTGGCATCCGGAAACCAGGGTTAAACCAAAGGCCACGTCTGGATACCGCGCCTTGTATGCTGAAGAGATGCTGAAATTGATCCATGACATGATGTGATTTTCCCAATCAGTTGGTAATGTTCAAAAGCATTCTCATGAGTGAAATACCTTGGTACCAGGCTTTGCCCATTCTGTCAATCCGTCCTGACTGCTCTCAGAGCGCATAAAATTCATTGACCACCCCACCAGAAATGATATTTTGGAAAACAAGTTCGTTCCAATTTCATCACTGTCCGCAGGAGGATATGTCTGCCTTGGAATCGGGAGAAAAACTCTCTTTCTTGAACGGGAGGCTGATTGTCCCTGATAGACCCATTATTCCTTATATCGAAGGCGATGGTATAGGGCCTGATATATGGAGAGCAGCTGTCCAGGTCATGGACCACTCCATAGAAATAGGCTCGGCAGGGAAGCGTCAGATTGTCTGGAACCAGATTCTGGCGGGGGAGAAGGCTTTCAATAGGACGGGGGATTGGCTCCCTGAGGAGACGATCCAGGCGTTTCAGGCATACAGGGTGGGCATCAAAGGGCCTTTGACAACCCCTGTTGGAGAGGGCATCAGGAGCCTCAACGTCGCCCTGAGACAGAAACTCGATCTCTACGCTTGTGTCAGGCCGGTTCGATATTTTCAAGGGGTGCCCAGTCCCGTAAGGGACCCTCGAAAGGTGGATATGGTGGTCTTCAGGGAAAATACGGAGGACGTCTATGCAGGGCTTGAGCTGGAGTCAGGCGGAGAGGAGGCCCGTGACCTGATGGAGCACCTTTTCACGAGATTTGGATGGCACATTCGACCCGACGCCGGAATAGGGATCAAACCAATCAGCAAATCCGGGAGCCAGAGACTCATTAAGGCTGCCATTGATTTCGCTCTGGCCAAACAGCGCCGGAGCGTTACTCTGGTCCACAAGGGCAATATCCAGAAATTTACGGAAGGGGCCTTCCGAAACTGGGGCTACGAGCTTGCAAAAGCGGCTTACAGGGATCGGACGGTCATGTCGGAAGAGGTCA
>JASFTV010000133.1:0-8816 GCA_050050615.1 Desulfobacteraceae bacterium | reverse complement strand
AAAGCTTATGTGGTTCTTCAGTCCGAGGCAAGAGGCAAGATTTCCGAGGAGGACATTGTCGCGTATTGCCAGGAAAACCTGGCGCATTACAAGGTTCCCAAAATCATCGAATTCCGTGGGGAACTTCCAAAGACAGACGTGGGGAAAGTCTCTCGCAGGGAGTTGAGGGAGGAGGCGGAGGAAAGCTGATATGGACGAATCCTTTCTGGAAATCGATGCGCTGGACAAAAGCTTCGGCGGGCTGCGGGCTGTTAATGATGTTCGCTTTCATATGGCACGGAACGAAATCCTGGGTCTGATCGGACCCAATGGTGCGGGCAAGACAACCCTGCTCCGGTTAATAACCGGGGTATTGAAACCTGACAGGGGGAGCATCTGTTTCTATGGCAGGGAACTCGTTGGCATGAAAACGTGGGACATCGTGAACATGGGCATTGCCTTCACCTTCCAGAATATGAGACCCTTTCGGCGCCTGCCCATCATTGCCAATATTATGGTTCCCTGCCTTTCTCCCCGGGCGATGAAAGGCGGGGAATGGGTCAAGAAGGTGGAAGCCAGGGCTATGGACGCTCTGGAGTTTGCGGGGATCTCTGATATGGCCCTGGAAAAGGCCTCCACCCTTTCTCAGGGCGACCTGAAACGGCTGGAGGTGGCCCGGGCCGTGGCTACAGAGCCGGAACTCCTCCTCCTGGATGAGCCTTTTGGGGGGCTGAGCCCTGCTGAAACCGATCTCATGGCCCAATCCATCAAGAGGCTGCATAAAGGGGGCCGCTTCGGCCGCCTGCACAGCGAGGGCCCGGCTATGATCATCGTGGAGCACAAGTTACAGCAGCTGATGAAGATCGTGGATCGGGCCATTGTACTCAACTTCGGGACCATCATTGCTGACGGAACCCCGGACGCAATCGTGAAGAATCCGCAGGTGATCGAGGCCTATCTCGGTGAGGGAGGCATCTAAAGGTGTTGCTGGACGTCTCTCATTTGACGGTTTGCTACGATAAAGCGATGGTCCTTAACGATCTGAGTATGGGTGTGGATACGGGTGAACTGGTATGCCTGGTGGGTCCAAACGGGGCCGGGAAATCCACATTGTTGAGAGCAATCACGGGGCTGGTGGCATGGGAAAGGGAGATCACACGCAGGTCAACCGGCGGGGACATAACCACAGAAGGCACGGTGACCTTTGATGGAAAGAGGATAGATCGGATACCGGCCTATGAAATCGTTAAGAGAGGTCTAATCCACTGCCCTGAAAGAAGGCGGCCTTTCAGGGAATTGACCGTACTGGAGAATCTTCACGCAGGGGCTTATCTTGTGAAAGAGAAAGCAGAAATGCAGGATAACCTCGAGAAGGTCTATCAATTGTTTCCGCCGCTCAAGGGGCGGTCCCGCCAGATAGCCGGGACACTCTCAGGCGGGGAGCAGCAGATGCTCGCCCTCGGGAGGGCATTGATGGGTCGACCCAAACTCTTATGTATTGATGAGCCCTCTACCGGCCTAGCCCCCATTTTGCGGGCCGAAGTGTTTGCAAGAATTCGTGAGGTTCGAAATATGGGCATTACTATCCTTCTTGTTGAGCAAGAAGTCCGCACGGTCTTCAAGATATCGTCTCGTAATTATGTCCTCTCTTCAGGCAAAATCATTGCTGAAGGAAGTGGTGATCAGTTGCTTCAAGATGAAATCATCAGAAAAACTTACCTCGGTCTCTAGCGAAACTTCGTTTCAAACCGACGAGTCGTTTTCAGGGAGGGCCTCTCTTCTCAAGGCGAAGCCATATCACTGCGCGATCTGTGGCATCAAGGGCTCGCGATACAAGAAATATAGCTTCGCCCTTGCTTCCTTGCTTGCGCACTCATCTGAGTTCGTGCATAATTTCGATGGTCATTTTGTTGATCTTTTGAGGACGTTCTTCACAAAGGGATTTTCCCGTGAGCATTCTATTCGATCCGGCGAAAATAAAGGCTATGGCCTTGCGAAACCGGTTTGTCAGGTCGGCCACCTATGACGGGTATGCTGAAAAAAACGGCCACGTCTCTGAAAAACAACGCCAAATTTACGAAGAACTGGCCCGCGGTGGCGTCGGCCTCATCGTGACGGGCATTGCCTACGTGCATTCATCCGGCAAGATTTCACCGTTCCAAAACTCCCTTGCCAGTGATGATTGCATACCGGGCTTCAGGAAGTTGGCCGCCGCTGTCCACAACTGGGGAGCAAGCATTGCGGTTCAGTTGTTTCACGGAGGAAGAGAGGTCGCAAAGGTTTATGGGCCTGAACGCAAGCAGGCCGTCGCACCATCGCTCGTCAATGACGATCCCTATTTTCAAGCGCCATACCGGAGCATGACGGAAGATGAAATCTGGGAGGTCGTTCAGGGTTTCGGCGATGCTGCGAGAAGGGCAAGGGAGGCGGGACTGGACGCCGTTCAATTACACGGGGCCCATGCCTATCTCGTAAGTCAGTTCCTTTCTCCCTTCACCAACCGACGTGCTGACCAATGGGGCGGGAACCTAGAAAACCGGCTTCGATTTCACCACGAAATATATAGGAACATACGGGCGAATGTGGGTGAGGATTACCCAGTGCTTATAAAGATCGGGGTTCAGGACGGATTTCCAGGGGGACTTGAGTTCCACGAAGGGAAACAGGCCGCTCAGCACCTTGCTCAATGGGGATTTGATGCGTTGGAGATCAGTTCTGGATTGCGAGGCATGGGATATGAAAATAGCGAATTCCGTTCCAACATTAAGGGATTGGAACAGGAGGCCTACTTTAGGCATTGGTGCAAAGAAATAAAGCGTGAGGTTCATGTGCCTGTCATGATGGTGGGTGGCTTGAGAACCTTCGAGCTCATGGAGGAGGTTATCCGAAACCAAGAAGCAGATTTTGTCTCACTGAGTCGACCGTTCATCAAGGAGCCAGGGATTGTCAATGCTTGGAAAAAAGATGACAGACATCGTGCGACATGTATCTCCTGTAACAAATGCTTTGAGGCTCTCCTGAAGGGAGAGACGTTGCACTGCGTTTATCAAAAGGAGATAGAAGGCCTCCCACTCCCGCTATAAGGCAGCGGGATCCTCGCCAGGCATTTCAGAAAAGGCATCATCACTTTTGTGTGAGTAGAAAATGTTCTACTTGGTAAAGGGGTAGGATTTTTCATGATCATGATAGAGAATAGCGGATATTGAGTTGAATTTATGGAAGAAAAAGAGAGAGTCTCTAATGTGGCCCGTATTCTTCTAACCGCGGCCTGTTTTGTCATCGTCGTTGCCGGTATGCGAGCAGCCGGGTCTATTCTGGTACCGTTCCTTCTAGCGCTGTTTATCGCCATAATCTGCGCCCCGCCCCTATTTTGGATGCAGCGGAAAGGCATTCCCAGTGCCTTGGCTGCCCTGGCCATTGTTATAGCCATCATAGCCATAGGCTTGCTCCTCACAACCCTTGTGGGAACCTCCGTGAGTGATTTCTCGAAATCTTTGCCCCTTTACCAGCAGCACCTCTCAGCCAAAACAGCCGCGTTAATATCATTTCTGCGAGGTCTGGGCTTTGAGATCTCTGACGAGGTGCTGACTGATTATTTTCATCCGGGAAAGATCATGAAGATGGTTGGCAATACCCTCACCGGGTTGAGCGGACTCCTTTCAAACGTTTTCCTGATCCTGCTGACTGTCGTCTTCATCTTGCTCGAGGCGTATGCCTTCCCCCATAAACTCCGCACCGCCTTGAGGAACCCTGAAGAATCTTTGGGCCGCTTGAGTCGGTTTACAGAAAGTGTCAATCGATATCTGGCCATAAAAACTCTCTTCAGCATGCTAACCGGCATCTTGATCTGGATCTGGTTGGCTGTTCTTGGCGTCAAGTACGCATTGCTATGGGGTTTGCTCGCTTTTCTTTTCAACTATGTGCCGAACATCGGTTCGTTCATTGCAGCCATTCCGGCAATACTCATGGCACTCATTCAGCTTGGGGTGAGTTCTGCATTGTTAGCCTGCCTGGGCTATATTGTGGTAAACATCGCGATGGGTAGTTTGGTTGAACCGAGATTCATGGGCCGGGGACTGGGTCTATCGACCCTAGTCGTTTTTCTCTCCCTCGTTTTTTGGGGATGGGTCCTCGGTCCTGTGGGCATGCTTCTTTCTGTGCCTTTGACCATGATCGTAAAGATTGCTCTGGAGAGTAGTGAAGAAACCCGCTGGATCGCCGTCATACTAGGCCCATCACCAACGGGTGCTGCCGGCAAGAAGGCTGTAACAGAAAGTGATAAAAGTAGACATCCTTGAACCGTGGAGATTACCAAAGGCAATAAACATGGGCCCCCGTCCTGCCTTAGACGGCTACGCTAGGAGTTCCCGGGCAGTGCGGCAGTATGTTTCAACGCCGGCTTGAAGCGCCTCCTCGTTAAAATCAAACTTAGGGTTGTGCAAGGAGGCGCATCCTTCACGGCCCACGCCCAGGAGGAAAAAGCACCCCTTCGACCTTTCCAAATAGAAGGCCATATCCTCGCCCCCCATGGTCGGGTCAGGTTCTAGAACCCGATCTTTGCCCACCACATCTTGAGCACATCTGCGAACCAATTCGGCCATGGAATCATCGTTCACTAAGGGTGGATACCCCTGTGCGAACTTCAGCTCATGAGTGGCGCCCATGGATTCGCAAACACCGCGCACGATTTGTTCAATCCGGTCGGGCCAGGACAACCAGATGTCTCGGTCAAACGTCCTTGTGGTACCGCACATTTCTGCTTCACCAGGGATGACATTAAAGGCGCTGCCGGCATGGAAACTGCCCACGGTAACGACCGTCGGGCTCAAAGGATTCATGTGTCGACTTACGACGCGCTGCAGGGCATTGATCACCTGGGTACCTACCTCTAGGGCATCCAGACAAAGATGAGGCATCGCGCCGTGCCCCCCTTTGCCCATGATTTTTAGGTCGAAGCGATCCATGGCCGCCATAAATCGCCCGCCCTTTACCCCTATCGCCCCTTCCGGGATACCAGGCCACAAATGACAACCAACGGCGTAATCCACCTTCGGGTTCTCCATGACGCCTTCCTCAATCATGGGTTTTGCGCCTCCAGGGCCCTCTTCGGCGGGTTGAAACAGGAATTTGATATTCCCCGTCAGGTCGCCCTTGAAGGCGTTCAGAATCTTGGCCGCAACGAGGACCATGGTCATGTGGCCATCGTGACCGCAGGCGTGCATGGCGCCCTCATGGACAGAAGCAAAGTCAAGACCTGTTTCTTCTCTAATCGGAAGCGCATCCATGTCCGAACGGATCATCAGGGTCTTGCCAGGTCGTCCCGTCTCCATCAGGCCTACCACACCATATTGAGCAATTCCCGTCTGAACCTTTAGGCCCTGTTTCTTTAGAAAGTCCGCCACATAGGCGGATGTTTTCTTTTCCGTGTAGGCCGGTTCCGGGATGCGATGTAGTTCCCGACGGGTTTTGGTAATAAGGTCCTTGTGTTCTTCCACCAGTTTCTTGAAATCGATCATCGGAAAACCTCCGAACGTGAATGATTGATGAAAAATACCACAGCCGCAGGGGAAGGGGTCAAGACGTCGTTTGAATTTCATTCGCCTTCGCCGAGACTTCCGCGCATCTTGCCTTGCCGTAGCTTGCAAGAGCGAAGGCAGGTGTTCCTCTCCATACCCCGCAGCTCGCTGCGGGGAGCGCCACTTTTGGCGAAGTTTCAGGCACAGAAACAGCAACTGAGGAAACTTCTGTAAAATGTGCAATAAGCTGGGCCTGGGAGTCAAACGTAAACCGGCTCTGGACCGTATTTTCTCCATACATACCAAATTCCTACTAAATTACATGGTTTTCTCTTAGAAAATACGGGTTTTACCCCATTTATCTCTCCCCAGCTTTTTCGTAGAGCTATCATCTGAGAAGAGCGGGAACGCGCTTCCAAAGTGGCCAATGATGGAGGGTTCCAATGGACGAAGCCGTAATTGTCAATCTGGATGATGATCCCATAAGGTTTACACCTGACGGCCGGATGTCTGTTCTTGATGCCATTCAGGCTTTGAGCAACTCGAGCCGTCCAGGCAGTATATGGAAGACCCTTAAGGCTGAACATCCTGAAATTCTAAGACATTGTGATGAATACCTTTTTCACGGAGGGGATATCGTTCCGGTGACTGGGGTTGAAGGATGGGAAGCAATCTGCGCGCTGTTGTCCTTCTACGTTTCAGAGGAAGATCTGGCCTGACGGCTTGAGCTAGGGGATTAATAGTCACCGTGTCGATTTGCGAGGAGGTCCGGCCATTATTCTTGATGGGTGGTGTTATGGGAGATCTTACATTGATGGAGTATGAGAGTTTCACCGGAAAAAAATAGAGGACATGCTTCAGCGAGAAAAGGAGAAGATCCTCGGTACTTGGTTGCCCGAAGAGAATCCCAGAGACAGAACTCGAACTTTTTGTCCCCGCCTTTGCCAGAAGCAGAAAGAACCGGCCATAGGTTCCCGATGCTGGAGACGGCTGTCTGCCTTCATCAGACTTTCTTTTCAGAGCCTTTAAAAAGTCTGCCAAACCTAGTTTGTGTTGTATCCTTTCTTTTACCGGCGCCTGATATTACTGCTCCCCTAGTTGGCGTGTGAAAAACATCTTAAGGAAAGCTGAAAAAATCCAAAAAAAATACTTGACAGGTGGTTTGTGGTTGGTCTAAAGTCATGTCACAAAATAGGTGACGTTGTCACATATAGTGAGCAGCATATATGTAACATATTGTAATCTTTCGAAAAATGTATATATATATGAAGGTCCATCCTTATGTGCCACTAAGGCTCTCGTATGATTACGGGATTCTCGTGTTGGGCTCGCATAAACGGGGGGAAGGGGGCTGCTGAGTCGTGCCAGATGCAAACAAGAAATATTTCCAGATTGCTTCCCTTGAAAAGGGCATCAAAGTGCTGGAGCTGCTTGCGGACAAACAAGAGTTAACAGTCACGAAGGTGGCTGAACACCTAGGCTTAAATAGAGCTGGAAGCCATCGCTTTCTGGCTACTCTCAGAGAGCTGGGCTACGTGGAGAAAAGCGCGGATTCCCGTTACCGGTTGACTTTCAAGATCCTTGAGTTGGGGATGAAATTAGCCAATCGATTCGAAATTAGGCAGGTTGCGCGACCCTTTATGCAGGAATTGCATGCCATTTTCAATGAGACCGTGAACCTTGCATATTGGGACGGCAGCATTGTGGTTCACCTGGACAAGATAGAGAGTCAGGAGCTTCTCAGAATAGATCTAGCGATTGGGAGCCGTGCTCCGGTCTATTGCACCGGATTGGGAAAGTCGATCCTTGCATTTCTCCCGGAAGAGGAAAGAGAAGCGGTGTTGAAAAGGGTCAAGCTTGTACGATTCACGGAAAACACGATCACCAGAAGGGCGAAACTGAATGAGGAACTTGCGAAGATACGCAAAACAGGCGTTGCGTTTGATAGGGAGGAAGTCGTTGTTGGACTTCGATGCGTGGCTTCGCCGGTGTTTGATTATACGGGTCTGCCCAGATATGCAATGAGCATCGCGGGGCCTGCCACTCGAATGACGGACGATGTCATGAGACGTATGCAGAAGGAAGTGAAAAGAATCTGCTTCAGCTTGTCCAAATACCTAGGAGGGCTTGGTGAAGGGTAGAGAAGGAGAAGTGACGGGCGAAATTAGAGATGTTTGAGTCCTAGCCTGGAAAGGAGGGAGAGGTGAGTAAGAAAAAGCTATCACGAATCGATTTACAAAAAATGAAGGATTCAGGCGAGAAAGCAGTGTGGATCACGGCGTATGATTACTGGACCGCAAGTTTTGCCGAAGAGGCAGGTATGGATATGATTCTCGTGGGCGACTCACTGGGAATGTGCGTTTACGGCTATGCAGGGACGATCCCGGTCACCATGGACCAGTGCATCTATCATTCGGAAGCTGTCCGACGCGGAGCCCCGAATACTTTTGTTATAGGAGACATGCCGTTTCTTTCCTACCAGGTTAGTGAGCAAGAGGCTGTGAGAAATGCAGGAAGGTTTTTGAAGGAAGCTTATGTGGATGCCGTGAAGCTCGAAGGTGGTGTCAGAGTATGCCCTCAAATAAAGGCGATCGCCGATGGAGGTATGCTTGTTATGGGGCATATCGGGCTTACTCCACAGAGTTCCGGACAGCTGGGTGGTTTTAAGGCCCAAGGCCGAACAGCGGAAACCGCCCTAGAAGTCATCAAGGACGCGAAGGCCGTTGAAGAGGCGGGTGCCTTCGCACTCTTGGTGGAGGCGGTCCCACCGGAGGTGTGTAAAATCATTCGAGACGAGCTGAGTATTCCCGTTTACAGCATCGGCGCGGGAATCGACGCTGATGGTCAATTGATGATCTGCAGCGACGTCCTGGGAATCTTTCAGGCGTTCACCCCCAAGTTTGTGAAGAAATATGAAAACCTTGCTGAAAAGACAATCAACGCCTTCGCGGGGTACGCTGAAGAAACGCGGAAAGGCGAATTTCCAAAAGACGAGCACACCTACAAGATGGTTGAAGGAGAGCTTCCCAAGCTTAAGGAGATGTTAGAGCGGGAATGATGCGATAGCTCAAGGCTACAAAAACCGCGGCAGAGAGCCGCGTCCGGAAGGGCGGGGCGATTCACTTCGTCTCGTTCCTTCTAATTCGCATGATATGTGTTTTGGAAATGAATGAGAATAATGGGTAATGGCTCCTGATCTATAAGCAAAGAGGAGGTTCTCTTATGTCTGATGTCCTAAAGAAAATCCGCGATTTCATGGAAAAAGAAGGTATTCCCGGTCGTGATTCTTACAATCTGCCCACGTCGGAGAAAGCGTTCCCG
>JASFTV010000132.1:0-8880 GCA_050050615.1 Desulfobacteraceae bacterium | reverse complement strand
TATAGAACAGACCTTTGGAGGATCTGATGAAGATAGAGCATCGCGACAAGCGTTTTGGAGTTGTGGCCGTAGAGAAAGGGTTTATCACGAAGGAACAACTGTTTGAAGCACTAAAGATCCAAATGGAGGAAAACTTAGAACAAGGAAACCATACACTTGTCGGGGTGATATTGTACAGGCTAGGCTACCTCACCAAGGAACAAATCGATGAAATTCTTGGTGCTATGAGAAAGAAAAACTGAGAGCCCAAAACCAGAGATGATCCCTGAATGGGGTAGAAAACAATAGGAGCAATCAAGCGACTCTCGGGGCCATCAAAAACCAATACTTCGATTCATTGCAATCGTTCAACTGGTGAACTTCACTTTCGGTGTTTCCTGCCGCTCTTTGGGCACTTCAAAGAAGGCCGCCTTCTCAAAACCCAACATCCCCGCGAGGAGGTTGGTGGGGAAGCGACGAATCTTAATATTATAAGTCTTGACGCTCTCGTTGTAGCGGCGCCGCTCGACAGCGATCCGGTTTTCGGTACCCGCGAGTTCATCCTGCAACCGGATGAAGTTGGCATTAGCCTTCAAATTCGGATAGCGCTCCACAACCACCAACAAGCGCGCAAGAGCGGATGAGAGTTGGTTGTTGGCTTCGATTTTTTGCCCAATATTCCCTGCACCCGCCACCTTGGAGCGAGCCTCGGTGACGCTCACAAAGACTTCCTTTTCATGGGCCGCATACCCCTTAACCGTCTCCACATAGTTGGGGATGAGGTCATACCGGCGCTGGAGCTGGTTTTCAACCTGCGCCCATGCACCCTTTACCCCTTCGTCCATTCGGACAAGGCTGTTGTATGTCCCTTTAAGGTAGAAAAAGGGAATAAGGATGATAATGACAAGGATACCTATTAGAATCAGTATGGTTTTCTGTGTTTGACCCATATTACCCTCCTATCGCATCCACCAGTTTTGAGAGTTTACGCACCTCCCTCAGATAGTCCTCATAGATTTTCCTCATGTCTTCATCGCCCGGCTTGACTTTCTCCTGTTTGATGTCCAGGAGCTTTTCGAAAAGACCACTATCAAGGTCAAAGCTTTGGCAGGTCAACCGGATAATCTCACGGACTTCTGCGGGGGCCTTTTCTCCTTTGAGAAAAAGAAGGGCTTTGAAAATGGCCGTAAAAGCCCCAATCGACTGGCCAATGATCTCCTTCAGGGCCTTTCCCTTGCCCGCACTGTCCAGATAGGCCTCCCTCAACAACAGCAGTTTTCCCTTGATTTCCCGCTCACACTGGAGGCGGATAAACTCGGCGTTGAAGGATAGATCGTTCAGGATATCCTCTCCATAGACCAGCACATGATTTTCCTTGAAGTTGAAATACTCGATAGGGAAGACATCCGTGGAGGTCTCAATGTAAAACTTGGTGAGGAAGAGCGGCGTGGCAACACGGCGTTTCCTCCATTTCTCTATGGTCTTGAAGGCCTTCTCAAGTTGGCCGATTCCTTCCTCTGTGAGCACGATCATGAAATTGATATCCGATTTACCAGGCCTGTAGTCCTTACCGGTCGCGCTGCCATAGAGGATGATGCTTATGAGGTCCTCACCAAACAATGCTTTGTAGTCCTCAATGATCTCCGGGTATGTCTCTTTTGGATCGGTTGGAATCTTTGCCATGCTCTCTCCTTTTGCTCATCAGGAATGTTAGGCGACTCTTCAGTGTCTTGTGAATCGGGCACCATTCAGTGTCCCTTTCGGTCTGCGTGGCTCTGTTATTACTAATAAGACCATCTCCTACCCGACACAGAAGTGAAGATGCTTTTTCTGAAATGACCAGGCCGGGAGCCTCGGTATTGAAGAAAAGGCATCTTCACAAGGAATCTATGTCGAGTGCTTAATGCACTTCTTAGTAACTTAGCAGAGCGTTTCATAATTACCTCCTCATTTCGACCCCAGGGAGAAATCTTTCTAAGTCATTGATTCTAATAAGACTTCTCACTCCACTCGAAATGACAGGTTTGTCATGGCTTCCTGGAAACGCTCTACTAGAAACCGCCTCCGGCACCTCCACCGCCACTCATGCCGCCGCCAAAACCTCCGAAACCGCCGCCAAATCCGCCGAAACTTCCGCCGAAACCGCCACCATGCCCGGATCCGTAGCTTCTTCCGCCTCCCATGAGGAGAGGGAGAAAAAAGATCCAGGACCCGCTGCGCCGCCTGAATGCAAAGAGAAAAAACAAGAATATGATGATGAAGGGAAGGATAGAGAAGCCGGAGCGTCTCTTTTTAGGGGCGGCCCTCGCCGGCATCTGGCCGGTCAGTGTGACACCCGCGTCCTTTGCAATGATTTGGGAAATAGCCAGGGTTCCGTTGAGCAGACCTTCCCCAAAGCGGTTTTTCCTAAGGTAGGGGATCATATATTGATCACGAATTTCACCCACCAGGCCGTCCGGGAGGATCCCTTCCACGCCGTATCCGGTTTCAATCCTCATCTTTCTCTCTTTGATGGTCACAAAGACGAGGACACCCTTGTCCTCACCCTTTTTGCCGATTCCCCATGTGCTGTAGAGGCGGTTCGCGTAGTCATTGTATTCTTCACCCCCGATATCCGGCATGGTCACGACAACCACCGGCGTCTCGGTTTTTTTGAGCAGTTCACCTGTAACCGCCATAAGCTTCTGCTCATATTCTTGGGGGATGACGTTGGCAAAATCGTTGACGAGTCCCTGCGGCTTCGGAAAGGGCCGCTCCGCCCGTGACGATGGCGTAAGCATCAATACAAGCACCATTGCGGGGACTAATAGGATCCATCTCATTATCTTCCAGATACGAAGCATATGACCAGTCCTCAGGAAAGCTACAAAAACCGCGGCAGAGATCCCCGTCCGGAAGGGCGGGGGTGAATGGCGCGTCGTTTTTGTGGGGGTGCAGGACGCTTGCCCCTGCGGTTTTTAAAACGCGAAATGGGTTAAACCCATTTCGCTCTGAAGCCGCCGATGGCGGTATTCCGGAAAATGCGAGGCATTTTCCGGTTGTGAAGATGTCCCGCGTCTTGGCACGGGGAGCTTCACTTTTAACTTAATAAACCATCCACCACCATTTTGTCAACAAAGGCTACCATACGCGCTGGCAGTTTTCCGGTCAAGAAGTGTTTTAGGAGGAAAAGGAGGTGCTGAAATGGAATTTGATACGGCCACGGCCTCCTCAAACACGCCAATCGGCTGCATAAGCCCGCGTCCTATGGGCCCGAATTGACTACCCTAAATGTAGGAGACCTTGCTGCCGCACCGGGGATCTATGCCGATTTCCCGGCCTGGGGCTGCCATTAAAGAGATGGGGCAGAAGAGATGAGCACAAATATGATTTGACAGCCAAACATTTGAATTTAAACAATTTACCCTAATAATAGTGAGACCTTGACAATTAATACTTTAACGTATATGGGTTAAGCGCAGGGATGGAGCATCGGATGGACGTTGAGAACGAACTGGTCATAAAAGATATCGTGGGTGCGATCCGCAGGTTGTACAGAGCGGTCTACCTCGATTCCTCAAACTCGAGCAAGCAGTTCGGTCTGACAGGGTCACAGAGCGGCGTGTTGCGGAATTTGCTCGCCCATGGCCCTCTCTCATCAGCGGAACTGAGCCGTAAGCTTTACGTCACCCCGTCCAACATGACAGGGATTATCGACCGCCTGGAGAAGGGAGGCTGGGTGGAGCGAATCCGGGGGCAGAGAGATCGAAGAATCGTTTTGATTGCATTGACGGAAACGGGGAAAGCGTTAAGCAGCGCATTGCCTG
This sequence comes from Desulfobacteraceae bacterium, assembly GCA_050050615.1. Lineage (GTDB taxonomy): Bacteria > Desulfobacterota > DSM-4660 > Desulfatiglandales > HGW-15 > JASFTV01. Next base: position 5,095 of record JASFTV010000132.1, on the reverse strand, counting down.
ACCCCATCGAAAAAAAGCTTATTCATGGGCTGGCTGATATGGAATCGGCGCATGTTCGTGCACTCGGCAAGGCGATGAATCAGATCTTAAGACTCATCAATGCTGAGGGCATTGAGGAGACGCCTCTGGAGATAAACCACGATACCCATGACAGCTTTGATCGTGGCGAAGACTCCTCACATTGACAGGTTCGCAAAAAGTCCAACTGCTGCGTTACGCTTCATCCTCGCCCTGTTTAATGCTCGCTATGCGAGACGGCGCAGCCGGTTTAACAGGGCAAATCATTGCGGCGTACTGTAAGTGCGCCTCATTCCTCAAGAGCTGCTTGCCAGCCGGCAAGTTCGCAAGCCTTGCACTTGGAACTTTTTGCTTTGCCCTTTGTCGTTCGATTTCTGACTTTCTATGAGGGCATCAATATTGGCTCCCAACATTTTTTCCGCTGTGAATGAAAACCTTTTTTCAGATTCATCATTCGGATGCAAGCCTTTAGGGAAATATCTCATTCTTAATCAATCCCCACTTTATTGAAAGGAGGTTACATTATGAAAAGGAATGTCAAGAGCTTGATTTGTCTATGCCTGGTAGGGGTGATTGTTTTGGTTTTCTTGACAGGCGGAACGGCGATGGTTGCATCTGCAAAAACCCTTAGATTTGCAGATCTGAACTGGGACAGTGCTCAGGTCCACAATCGAATTGCCGGCTTTATTCTTCAGCACGGATACGGGTATACGATCCAGTACACGCCCGGAGCCACGATTCCTCTGTTTGCCGGTTTGTCACGTGGGGATCTGGAAATCAACATGGAGGTATGGGTTGAAAATCAGCAGGAGGCCCTTGACAAGGCCCTGGCTGCCGGGCAGATCGTTGATCTTGGGAGCAATTTCCCGGACAGCTGGCAGGGATGGCTCGTGCCCACCTACGTGGTCAAGGGTGATCCCAATCGGGGCATCAAGCCGATGGCGCCCGATCTGAAAACCGTTTTTGATATGCCCAAATACTGGGAGCTGTTCAAAGACGCCGAAGACCCCACGAAGGGTCGTTTCTACTCCTGCATCCCCGGTTGGGAATGTGAGAAGATCAATGCAAAGAAATTCAAGGCCTATGGGCTTGACAAGACCTACAACATCTTCCTGCCTGGTTCTGATGCAGCTCTGTCCGGTTCCATAGCAGCCGCTCACAAAAAAGGCGAGCCGTGGTTCGGTTACTACTGGGGTCCCACAGCAATTCTGGGTAAGTTCGACATGACGCCTATTGAGGAGCCCGCCTATGACGAGAAAAAATGGGATACCAATTACGGCTGCGCATATCCTTCTGTGCGGGTCAACATTGTTGTTCACTCAAGCCTCCCTGAGAAAGCGCCGGAGGTGGTGGCATTCCTCAAGAAGTACGAAACCAACCTCAAAATGAACAACAAGTTGCTGGCCTACATGCTTGAAAATAAGGCCAGTACCGGTGAGGCGGCCAAGTATTTCTTGGAAAACTATGAACAGGTATGGACGGGATGGGTTCCAGCCGATGTGGCTGCCAAGGTGAAGGCCGCCTTGAAGTAGTCGAAACGGAATCGCCATCCAGCCTTGCTTGAACGTGTGGCTGGATGGCTTCCTTTCCCAGTGGAGGGAAGATGGCTGCGCCGGCAAATGACGCACATTCTGAAAACGGAATTTGCGTCGAAGTCAAAGACGTCTGGAAGATTTTTGGCCATGAACCCAAGAAACTTCTGAAATCGGACCTGAAAGACGCATCCAAAGACGAAATCCTGGATAAAGCGAACTGTGTTCTGGGTCTGCGAAATATCTCATTCAGCGTTCAACGCGGAGAGTTCTTCGTTCTCATGGGTCTTTCCGGCAGCGGGAAGTCAACCTTGATCCGATGTCTCATCAGGCTTATTGAACCGACGACCGGAAAAATCCTGATCAACGGTCAAGATGTTTGCGCTTATGCCAAAGACAAGCTCATAAACCTTCGACGTCACGTCACGGGCATGGTTTTTCAGCATTTCGGGCTGCTACCCCATTATACGGTCCTGGACAATGTGGCCTATCCCCTGAAAGTCAGGGGGATGCCGAAAGAGAAGCGCTATTCTGTCGCTGAACAGGCGATTGAGACTGTTGGGTTGAAGGGGTGGGAGAGCTATCTGCCAAGCGCGCTTAGTGGAGGCATGCAGCAGCGGGTCGGTCTTGCGAGAGCGCTTGCTATCGATCCGGAAATTCTGCTCATGGACGAGCCCTTTAGTGGCCTTGACCCCCTAATCCGCCGCGAAATGCAGGACGAGTTGGTTGAACTCCAGGACAAGGTTCAGAAAACCATCGTATTCGTCACCCACGATCTCCATGAAGCGCTTAAATTGGGGGGCCGCATTGCCATTATGCGGGACGGGGAGATCATCCAGGTCGGAAGCCCGGAGGATGTGATCACCGCGCCTGCAGACGATTACGTCCAGCAATTCGTACAGGATGCCTCTCCTGCCAAGGTGCTCACCGCAGGGACGATTATGGAGGAACCTGATCTCTTGCTGTATGAGTGGCAAACCCCAAAGGTGGCCCGGACATTGCTGGGACGCAGCAAGCAAGATGATGCCTTTGTCCTGTCCAAGGATCGTAAGGTGCTCGGGCTTGTTACCCTCGATACTCTGAGAGAACTTGAGCAGAGGGGTATGACCACTCTCAAAGAAGGTCTGATAACAGGCTTACCCACATGCACTCCTGAGATGATTATTGAGGAGCTTTTCCCCCTCGCCACATCCACGAAGTTCCCGATTGCCGTCCTTGATGGGAAGGCAAGATTTATGGGGGATATTCGCAACCGGAGGATTATTGAGAGCATGATACAGGATACAGGGGAAAAGGTGCTATCATGACATTTCCTGAACACTTTGAAATTCCCTTGGCGGATTGGATAGATGCGCTCATGGACTGGGTCTTGATGTCCTACGGCACCTTCTTTGACGCTGTGGGCGACGGCATTCTTCAGTTCCTGCTTTATATAGAGAGATTTTTCTTGTGGCTTCCATGGCCTCTTGTCGTGGGTGCCGTGGGGGTGACCGCATGGCGACTGATGGGACGGTGGTGGTATGGGGTCATTATGGCCGGCCTGCTGCTCCTCATCGGCGGGTTCGGCTACTGGAGACTTGCCATGATGACGCTGGCCCTGGTCGCAGGGGCGGTGCTCATGTCATTGGCCATAGGCATCCCGGTGGGCATCGTTATGGCCAGAAACAATCTGCTTGAGTCCCTCATAAAACCCATCCTGGATGCCATGCAGACCATGCCCAGTTTTGTTTACCTCATCCCGGCCCTGATGCTTTTTGGGCTGGGCAAGGTGCCTGCCCTTTTCGCCACGATCGTCTATGCTGTTCCGCCGGTTATCCGTTTGACTAACGTGGGTATCCGCGAGGTCCCCCAGAGTGTTGTGGAGGCAGCCCAGGCTTTCGGTTCCAGTTCCTGGCAAATTTTGACCAATGTACAACTCCCCCTTGCCCGTCCAGCCATCATGGTGGGGATCAACCAGACGACCATGATGGCCCTTTCCATGGTGGTCATCGCCTCCATGATCGGGGCCCGGGGGTTGGGACTGGAAGTGCTTCTGGCCATTAACCGCATCGAGGTAGGTCGCGGCTTTGAAGCCGGATTGAGCATCGTCTTCTTAGCGATTATCATTGACCGCGTCACCCACGCTATGGCTGCACGTCAACGGAAATAAGATCGTTCAGGTCCATAGACTCTCGATCATGGATGGCGCTGCTGAACTTCTCTGTCACAGCGCGATTTTCCTAAGATGTGGGTTTTGAATTCGAAGAAGAGGAGAAAAGCACCGCCGTGATAGGGCCGTTCTAAGCTTAGTGGAAAGAATTGAGAGCAGGAACAAAGGGTATATCAAGAAGTATGGTGTTGGAAATTCACCTCTGTTATGCCCTTTCACGAATTTGCTCTGCTGTGAAACAGGCCGAACAGGTTTTTCCCCAGACAGAAAAGGTATTGTTCTCTTTGTATGGCTGCAAGAAGGTGTAGCCTTCTGCAAGGAGATTCTTCAAGGCTAAAACTGAAATGGGAGCCCCTTCAATGTTGACTTCCTCATGATCGCCCTTGCCGGTGATGTGATCTTCAATGTTCATCTTCATAGAGTAACACCTCCCTTTTGGACGTTTTCCACGATTTCTGACCGGGTATACGCCACCGTGCCAAGCCAGCACGAACGGTGACGTATACCCGGTCCTTATAACATGGGTCCGGTTTTTCGTCCACCGTCATTTTGTGCTATAAAGTCTTAACCTTTATCTTCCGAGGCTTCGCTGTCGGACATAAGGATGCCTCCCCTCAAAAACCGCGGCAGAGAGCTCCGTCCGGAAGGGCGGGGGTGAATGGCGCTTCGTTTTTTTGGGGGTGCATGGGGCTTGCGCCCGCGGTTTTTAAAACGCGAAATGGGTTAAACCCATTTCGCTCTGAAGCCGCCGATGGCGGCATTGCGGAAAATGCCCCGCGCCCTGGCGCGGGGAGCTTCTACAAAAACGGCGGCAGAGAGCCCTGTACTGATGTCAAAAGAAAAGAAAGGGGAAGAGGAGGTCTTGACAAACGGAAAAATGTGCTTATAATTTTGGCAAAATTTTGTGCTTAGATCAATAATATCAGTGAGTTAGCGTATTTTCAAGTGGTGTCGCGCAGTGAACTGAAAGAGAGTGACTGATTTGTCATAACAAAAACTAAAGAAGGAGGTTTATAGAGGGATGAAGGTTAGACCATTAAACGACAGAGTGGTGGTTCTCAGGATTGACGAGGAAGAAAAAACCTCGGGCGGCATTATCATTCCTGATACAGCGAAAGAAAAACCCCAGGAGGGGAAGGTGGTCGCTGTGGGGTCTGGAAAGGTGAATGATAATGGGGAAAGGATGCCGTTGGACGTCAAGGCCGGTGAGCGTGTGCTTTTCGGCAAGTACGCTGGCAATGAGATCGATATCGACGGTGTGGAACACTTGATTATGAGAGAAGATGACATCCTAGCTATTATTGAATAATTGATGAGGAGGTGTTGAGTTATGGCAGGTAAAGAGATCAAATACGGCATGACGGCACGGGAAAAGATGTTATTGGGTGTGGATACC
>JASFTV010000131.1:0-8888 GCA_050050615.1 Desulfobacteraceae bacterium | reverse complement strand
CGATACCGAAGCCTCAGCATTCCAGGGGGCAAAGCGCCCTTCCACATGAAGCAGGTCCGTGGGCGTGAGCCCTGCTTTGCCGATGACCTCTTGGCGCAGAAGATGACCTACACCGATCTGGGTCACATGCAATACCTTGAGATGCTCCAAGATCTCGGGTAGCGGCTTGGGTCCCTCCCCCAACACGTCAACGAGCGCTTTTTCGCGCTCCGTTTTGAGCAGGTTCTTTTCTTGAGGTTCACGGAGCAGAAACCAGTATTCGAGCGATTCGGCGGAAATGGACGACCGGGTTTGTCTCGACAGGCTCTTGAACCGGTCTTCCATTTCAGGGTACGCCCGGGCCAGATGCGCCAAAGGGACCACACGCTCAGGCCCCAGGACAATCCCCCCTCCAGGGCCCAGGGTAATATGGCTGTCGCCGCCCAGGGCGATGGTGAAGAGGCGGGCTGCTTTGACAGCCGTTTTGTAGCCACTAACAATGGCACCCTGCTCAACGATGGCGACCTGCCCCTTTTCAATGAGGGCGATATCGGTGGTGGTGCCGCCAATGTCGATCACCAGGGCATTGTCCACGCCGGAAAGAAAGCGGCCGCCAATGGCGCTTGCCGCAGGGCCGGAATGAATCGTTTCCACCGGTTTTTCCGAAGCGAATGCTTCACTCATTAAGGTACCGTCCCCCCGTACGACCATCAGTGGCGCATCGATCCCTCGCCGTTTCATCGCCTGTCGTACGGCAGCCACGAACTCTTGCAGTACCACCAAAAGCGAGGCATTGAGCGCTGCTGTTGTGGCCCGCTCTACGGAACCGAGTTTTGTGGAAAGCTGGTGTCCAAGGACCACGGGCAGGTCGCAGAGGCCCGAAATGGCCTTTCTGGTCCGGTTTTCGTGCTCAGGATTGAGGGGACTGAAATAGCTGGACACAGCTAAAGCATCCACCTGGTCCTTGATGTCATGGACCTTCGCGAGGATGGCCGGCATATCCAGCGCTTCCTTCTCTCGGCCGTAGAGGTCGTGACCCCCGGAAAAATAATAGTAGTGGGGCGTGGTAAACCGGGCTTCCATGCTGAAAGATGTGATCAGGTCCGGATCGTAGCCGATAAGGAGCAAGGCGACCCTTTTGCTTTTCCCTTCAGCAATGGCATTCGTGGCCAAGGTGGTGGATATGGAGACTAGCTTGATAACACAAGGGTCGGCCATGGGTATGCCCCTGATGACCTCTTCAACACCGATGGAGAGGTCACGCTTGGTGGTGAGGCTTTTTTTTGAGGCCAGGACTTCGCGCGTGTCATATCGAAGCAGGACACCGTCGGTATAGGTGCCCCCGGTGTCAATGCCCAAGACCAAAGGTTCCTGAGGATCCTTGCTCATCTTCAACGCACCACCCAAAAGTAATTAGGTAAATATCTTGACATCCAGTTCTTCGTCTTTATGGCGGGCATCAGCCAGCTCACAAATGCGACGCAGTTCTTTGACCATGGCCTCCTCAAAGAGCGGTTCCGTCTCGGTCTCCAAGATTTCGATCACCCGTTCGTGGACGCGCTCGCCATAACGCTTGCTTCCGGCCGCGGTCCAATCATCCCACCTCTGCCGGTCTATCAGCTTGGGCCGCCAGATTTCTCTCTTGAACCGGTCGTAGGTGTGGTCGTGCTCGAGATAATGTCCCCCAGGACCCACAGACTCCATCACGTTCAGGGCCATCGTATTGTCGTTCACGGGGATACCCTGGAGGATGCGTTTCATCATGTCAATGATCTCATCGCAGGCGACCATAAGTTCCATGCTACTGGTCAGCCCTGAATCGAGGTATCCCACGTCGTGGATCATGTTCCCACCGATAAGCGCAGCCGTGGCGATGTTGATGGAGGCTTCCATGGCTGCCTGTTCGTCAAAGACTTTTGCGTCGGAGCATCCGGCTGTTTCATACATGGGCACTCTCAGCCATTTTGTGATGTCCGTGTATCCCGCGCTCAGCAAGGGCAGTTCCGGTGAGCCGTAAGTGTAAGTTGCTGTGAGCATGTCCATGTTCGACATCAGCCCGCCGATGATCATCTGTGCCCCCGGTTTGCGCAACTGGCTGACCACGACACCGAAAAGGCTCTCGGCAAGGGCCTGTACCAGAAGACCGGCCAGCGTGGTCGGGGCCGTGGCGCCGGCCAAGGGACAGGGCGTATATACGCAAGGGATGTCGTTATCGACGGCGAAAAGGAGTTTCTGCACGACCTCTTTGGACTGGCTGAGAGGGGATACGGGTTCAATGTAGAGGGAGAAGGCAGGGCCTTTTTTCCATTCCTCTTTACCGCCCAGCCGGATACAGGCCATCTCCAGCATATCACGGAGACCTTCGGCGTCCACAGCGGTGACATTGATGGGCTTGTCGGTCCCCTCCAGCATGGCCAGATATTGCCAGCGGTCATAGGTGGAAATAGCGGTGTCTTGGGTAATGCCTAGGGACATGTGAAAGTCCAAATTGGGCAGGGCTTCAGCCACGCGGGCAATATTCTTGACATCTTGATACGTGGTGCGCCGCCGCTCCCCCGAGTTAGGATCGATGGTGAAAGGGGTGTCGGAACCCCCGCCGAAGTAAATCTGATTTTTATAGAGTTCCATGCGGTACTTGCGATCAGGTCCCGTCACGACGACCCTGCTGGGAACCGTGGTCAGAGCTTTTTCCACCATCCAATGAGGTATTTTCACGAGGCTGCTATCTTCGGTTGTACCTTCCACAATGGCGCCTCCTGCATGGGCGACCTCGACGCCCTCTTTATCGTAGACCCGAAGTCCCGTCTCATAGAGCACCCTGAGGGCCGCGTAGTAGATGGCTTCGATCTGTTCCTCTGTAAGCACCTGCAAGGTGGGTGTGGCATTTTCCAGGTAATTGGTCTTGTGTACTTGCATGATCCACTCTCCTTCTTCAACGGACGGGTGGCCGGCATGCTCGGCACTACTTCCCATGCCCTATACCCACCACCTGGTGTCGCATAAATTGTTCTTGATGAATTCTGCCGCCGGGCGGGATAACTACAAAGTCATCGTCGGCTTTATCGAGCGAAGTAGCCACCTCGATCAGGCGACGCACATAACGATCCGACCCTAGGATTTCCTCAAACCGCATGCCCCACTGCGCACAGTAGCGGGCCACCTCTTCAGCCTGAGGGCGGTATCTTTCCATATCGGCCTGCGTATGGGCCACAAGGACCAAGCGCCTGTAGTTTCCGTATTGCTGATCCATAATCCAGGCGGCATCTTCTTGACCGTATTTTTCCCTGTTTTCTTGATATTCACTGAGAGGATGGCTACCGGACTCGAGCCAACCTTTGCTCAAGTAGTAAGTCCCGGGCTCTGTTTCAAACTCCCGGATATAGGTCTCATAGGATCCCAACAAAAGGGCAATGCAATCGTCGACTCGGGGAACCAGCAAGGTATGATCGCCCGACTCAAGACCGACCAATCCATTGCCGCACAATCCATAACCTAGGATGATCAGACTCGGCTTACTCAGGCTGTTAATTGCATCCTGGAGCGTCAGCGCCATGTTGCGGGGAAACCGATGTAATCCATAATCCATAAAGGTGATCTGCGTCGCCGAACTGTCAGGCAGGTGAGCGTCTACCATATCCTGCAACACCCTACACGCGATGACGACCAACGGTCTGTTCTGGGGAGCCGACATCCCTTGTCCCTTTATTTGTCGAACATCCATCATTATCCAGCGCCGACAAGCTGTTTGGCAAGTCTGACACCGACGGGCGCGTTGTACCCATAGCCATCGGCGCCAATCCGCTTGGCGATTTCAGAGTCCACAGGTGCACCGCCAATAATAACCTTGACTTTGTCACGTAGATTCGCTTCTTGGATGGCCTTAATCGTATGGCCCATGGCGAGCATGGTGGTGGTCAGCATGGCCGACATGCCAACAATGTCAGGCTGATGCGTCTTAATGGCTTCGATAAACTTTTCCGGCCCTACATCAAAGCCCAGGTTGATGACTTCAAAGCCTGCGCCTTCACACATCATGCCGACCAGGTTTTTGCCGATGTCGTGTATATCACCCTTGACGGTTCCCAAGACAATTTTGCCAACGGGTTTGGTCCCTGTAGCCACGAGGTGGGGCCGAAGGACATCGAGCCCATTTTGCATAGCTTTGGCTGAAATCAATATGGCTGGCACGAACATTTCGCAACGTTCGAAACGAGCGCCCACTTCGTCCATGCCCGGTAGCAATCCCTTTTCTAGAATATCTCTGGGAGTCAATCCTTGGTCTAAGGCATTCTGAACCAGTTCGGGAACTTTTTCTTCGTTTCCCTCCAAGAGATTTGCCGATATGGTTTCGAATATTTCGCTCATAGTCCGTCTCCTTTGAGTTCGATCCGAGTGGTCGTCTACGATTTGTTCTTTACACGATCCTCAGCCGCTTCCATGACCTCCTGGATGGCCCTTTCCGTCTCCGGTTTGATGGGAGAAGGCTGATGGGTTGCGAGGATCTGTCTCGTGCGTTCAATGACCCGGTCCCTCATGGACTTGGCCCCGCTTTCTTTCCATTGCTGGTAATTGCGGCGGTCACACAGATTGGGAAACCAGAACTCCTTCTGGAAATGTTTTTGAGTGTGTTTGTGGGTCAAGTAGTTGCCATTGGGTCCCACGCTGTGAATCACGTCTGTGGCCAGTGTCTCTTCATTGACCTCAATGCCTCGGGTAATCCGTCGTGAGTAGCCGATGGCCTCGTCCATCATGACGGCCTGCAAAATGGAACCGGTTATCCCGCTTTCCGTGTACCCCACGTCATGACACAAATCACCGCCGGTCAACGCGGAAAAAAAGCAGGATAATGAGCCTTCAAGAGATGCCTGTTCGTCAAGTGTCTTGGAATCGGTGCAGCCCCCGGTCTGCCAGAGGGGAAGGCCTGCGTAATGCGACAATTCAGTAATGCCGGCCATCATCAGAGATAGCTCGGGTGCACCGTAGGACAAGATCATGGCATTCATGTCCATGACTGAGAGCACGCCGCCCATGAAATAGGGCAAGCCGGGTTGAATCGTCTGGGCAAGCACCAATCCCATCCAGGATTCGGCGGCTGCTTGGATGATGATGCCGGCGGCTGTGACGGGTGCGGTCCCACCAGCCAGTGGACAGGGCGTGAATACGGCCGGGACCCGATGTCTGGCTGCGAAGAGGAGCTTGTCGATGGCCTCATAACTCCCTGTCAACGGCGACAAGGGCTCGCAGTAGTGGATATAGTTGGGCCTTTTTTCAAAGGCGTCTTGCCCCCCCGCCTCGGCGATGGCAATCTTGTGAATATCCTCGCCATCGTCCCAGCCATAAGACCAGGCTACGATGGGTTTGCTGGTATTGGGGAACATCTCGACAAACTCGTAGGCGGCTGCGAGGTCGGGGTGCACGTCGCTAACAGTGCCCAATGATTCGCAGAAGTCTATGTTAGGGAGTGCATCCACCACTTTGGCCACGATGCTCGCATCGGATCTTACGAAGGGCCGCCGCTCCAGCGTCTCCACGTCAATGAAATTGGGGGGCGTCGGTCCGGGGCCGAAGTAGGCCAATCCGGGCCCGAACTGAATATCATGATCAGGATTCCCGTCACGGGCGAAAACTGTAAAACTCCTCGGAGCCATCTCCAGTGAGCGTCTCGTGAGATAGGACGGGATGCGTACCCGCAGGCCGTCCACCCAGGCGCCGGCCTTTGCGAGGATGTCCCGGGCCTCTTCGTGGTATACGTCCAGACCGGTGTATTCCATGACATGAAGGGTGCCGTCAAATAAGGCCTGCAATTGGTCGTCTGAAAGGGTTCTGAAGCGTATGCCTGAATGGGTTCGGTAATTCGTTCTCATCAAAACTCTCCTTTCTAGGCAGCGGCCAGAAATTTCTTGGCCAGATCGGCTGCCGCTGGGGCGTTAGGGGCATAACCATTGGCCCCGATCTTGTCGGCAAAGGATTGGGTCACCGGGGCGCCTCCGACCATGATTTTCACGGTGTCCCGCACACCGGCTTCTTCCAAGGCTTTGATCGTATCACCCATGGCACGCATGGTCGTTGTCAAGAGGGCTGACATGCCCACGATATCCGGCTGAAATTCCTTCACAGCCTCAACGAAGGTTTCGGGTTCCACATTGATCCCGAGATCTTTGACTTTAAAACCCGCACCCCGACACATCATCCCCACGAGATTCTTGCCGATGTCGTGTAAGTCGCCCTTCACAGTGCCGAGCAATACCCTGCCGGCCATCTTTGCCCCCGTCTCAGCCAACAAAGGATCCAGAATCTCCATGGCATTCAGCATGGTCCGGGCACAGCGCATCACTTCCGGCACAAACATGTCCCCCGCCTTGAAGCGAACGCCCACAACTTCCATAGCCTTCATCAAACCGTCGTCAAGGATCTGCGGTGCATTGAGGCCTTCATCCAGCGCCTGCTGCGTGAGTTGCCCAATGTCGTCCTTCTTTCCCTCCATGATGGCTGTGGAGATAAGAGACAAAACGTTGCTCATGTTCGCTTACCCTCCTTTCTAAAGATCTAGGTGTCTACCTACTCAATAATCCGGAAATTCGAAGATTATTTTCTTAAATCGGCTCTAGCCGAAGTACTTCTACGGCTCGTTGCGCGCCGCTTTTTGCCGATCACGATAGGCCTTGATCCAGCGCATGCTGTCCTCATCTCTGCCCATAACCAGGTCTGCGGCGAGTATAGCGGTCATCATTTCCGTCGCAAGCGGGTTGGTAATGGGACAGGTGAGGCCTGCTTGAATAGCCATGGCCATAAAAGCCGAATTGACATAGGGGCGGTCCGGCAGTCCAAAGGAGACATTGCTGGCACCCATGGTGATATTAACGCCGAACGCCTTCACCACCCGTGCCGCGGTCTCCAGCGTGATGTAACCGGCTACACTGTCGGTGCCTATCGTCAACACCAACGGATCAATGACCACGTCAGACAGCTCAATGCCCAGCTTGCCGGCCCTCTCAATGATTTTCGCCGCCACGGCCAGTCGCTTTTCAGGGGTCTCTGGAATGCCGTCCTCATCCATGCACAGGCCGACCACTGCCGCCCCATGCTCCTTAACCAAGGGCAGCATCTCCTTCAGAGAACGCTCTTCGCCATTGACCGAATTGACCAAGGCTTTTCCCTCATAAATGGAGAGGGCCGCCGAAAGCGCTTTTGGATCGGACGTGTCAATGCACAGAGGCACGTCGGTCACTCCCGTGACCACACGCATCACCTCCTGGAGCAACGTCGGCTCATCCGCCTCATCGATTCCAGCGTTCACATCCAGAACCGTTGCACCTGCGGCCACCTGATTCAGGGCATCCTGGCGGACAAGCTCAAAGTTCCTCTCTGCGAGGGCGTCATAAAGCTTCTTTCGACCCGTCGGATTGATGCGCTCACCGATGATGGTGGTAGGTCGATCGCGGCTGATCTCCACGGTCCGGGTCTTTGATGCGATCCTGGTGATGAGGTTATGTGTCATGTTTGACCTCAATAGGAAGATAGGGTTATTTCATCAAAGGAAAAATGTTTTGGGGTATCGTCTTTTGTATGTGGATGTTGCCTCGCCCTCGAAGGCGGCACATCCTGATTGAGGTAGGATCCTGGCTTGCGGCTCAACTTACTCTCTGCGCCTTCCCAATCTTATGGATCAGTGGCCTATTGCAGATTTCACTCTTCAAAGAAAATCACTGCGGTTCAGTTTCCCTCGAAGAGCCCCGTCCCCATTCATCAAATGGGTAGAGATCGCCGCTTACAGTTGCGGGGCAGCGATGGATTTTCACCATCTTCACTACGAAAGGATGTTTTCTTATTTAATACGGGCCTTAGCACCTCCATTAACCGGTTTTATGGCCTCCGGGCATTGCACCATGATGAAGTGAAGCTCTTCGACCAAACGTCGGGGCTTCACTGAAGGGGCATAGCCCCCATCTTCCAATACGTTAAACCGCCTCCTTCGTGAACCGGGGGCTTGGCGGCCACTGCCCCAAAAGCGGGTCAGGCACTTTCTAAGGCATAGCCTTAGACTGCTCTCTCCGCCCATCGAAGATCCCCGCCCTCGTGGGCGGGGGAAGGACGGGGGTTCTTAGGAAGAGTGGTCAGATCACCGACCCTTGTGCCAATTAATGTCCGGCATCATCCGTTTGAGTTCGTCGGTGACCAAGTTTAGATGATCCCGCATGAGATGTGCCGCTTCTTCCTCTTCGCCTGTCACCACGCAGGATACGATCTTCTCGGCCGTTGAAACGGCCCTATCCATCTGGAATAACGCCTTAGGTTTGAACTTCTCATACTCCTTGTGGACCTTTCTTACGATCCACGTCATCATTTCATGGATCATCGCATTGCCGGAGGCCCGGGCAAGGGCAATGTGGAAATCAAAGTCATATTCCAAGAATTTCTGGGCATCATTCGCAGCCTGTTTCATTCTCAAAAGACTCTCTTTGACCCGGTGAATATGCTTGGCATCTGCCCGGCGGGCCGCTAACATGACGCCATTACATTCAAGGATCTCTCTTATCTCTATCAAGTCGAAGATATTTGCTGCTGCTTGAAAATCACTCAACCTCATTGTCAAGGGGCGTGCCGGCTCAAAGTCCTTTTTCAAAAAGGTGCCCTTTCCCTGGATGACCTCCAAGCACCCCATTCGGACCAACGCCGAGGTCGCCTCCCTGAGCGTTGATCGACCGACGCCGAACATTTTTGTCAATTCCCGCTCTGGCGGCAGCCTATCGCCGGGTTTCAACTCCCCCGTCATAATGGTGTTGAGGATTTCGTTCATCACGAGTTCCGCGGTCGATCTTCGCTTGACCATTCTGTAGTTCATGGCATAGTCTGCCCTTCCGACGTGATAGCACCTCTATCAACGATCTGGAATAAATGAAAAGGTGAAA
>JASFTV010000130.1:0-8970 GCA_050050615.1 Desulfobacteraceae bacterium | reverse complement strand
CAAATATCACGTCGTTGACCGTTCTGTTCGGAGTTTTGGGAAAGCGGGCCACTGCCATTTACCTCATAGCGATTGCGGTGTTTGCGGTCGCATGTGGTCTAGTGCTTGATCAAGTCTATTCCGCATTCGGGATTTCGGCAAGGGCTATGGTCGGGCAGGCAGCGGAGGTGATTCCAGGTTGGCTTCAGACACTTGGCGCATTGACCCTCCTTTTACTATCCATCAAGCCATTCTACCGCAGGGTCCAGTCGCGATTCAGGCCGGCTAGTGTTTAAAAGATACCGGGACTACAACACCTATTTGAAAGAGATGTTCGGGGAGCGTGTTCAGAAGATATCCCTGGATGCGGGGCTCCATTGCCCGAATCGCGATGGCACCATCTCCGAGAAGGGTTGTATCTTTTGCGACAGACGCGGGTCGGGCACCGGAGCCATGATCAATCACGGGCAATCGATTACCGAGCAGATCGGGAAAGGCCGTGATTTCGCAGAAAGGAGATACGGGGCGAAAAAGTATGTTGCCTATTTTCAATCCTTCACGAACACCTATGCCCCCGTCTCCAGACTCAAAGCAATCTACGATGAGGCCCTGAGGCATCAGGGTATGGTTGGGCTCTCTGTGGGTACGAGACCGGATTGTGTAAGTGCAGAAATTCTTGAACTCATAAATTCTTACAAGAAAGACTATCTGGTATGGATCGAATATGGTCTTCAATCCGCCCATGATGCCACCCTTGCCAGAATCAACCGGGGTCATGATGCGGGCTGTTTTGAGCGAAGCGTACGAATGTCCAATGACTATGGATTGAACGTGTGTGCCCACATCATTCTCGGTCTACCTGGCGAGACGCGGCAAATGATGCTGAACACAGCCCGCTACCTGGCAAAGCTTCCCTTACAAGGCGTCAAGATTCACCTCCTTTACGTTGTGCAGAATACCCCTTTAGCGAAGCTTTATGAAAAGGGCGAATACCGATGTTTAGAAAGAGACGCGTATGTCGAACTGGTGATTGATTTTCTCGAACTTTTGCCGACAACCATGATCATACAAAGATTGACCGGAGACCCTATTTACTCAGAACTGGTGGCGCCCGATTGGGCCAAAGATAAATCGAAAAACTTGAATCTCATCAGGAGAAGACTGGAGGAACGGGATACGTGGCAAGGAAAAAAATATTAACGGCCTATTGCTGGATGATTCAATCCGATGACCTGAATATCTATCTGGCCTCCTCGGAAAGGGGTGCTCTAAGAGTCGAACTGAGCTTGAATGAGGCTTATGACTGTGAAGCGTATTTTGAAGGACTGCTCCCAAACATCGACCTTACCAAAAGTGAGGCCATGAATCGGCCCCTTATCGAAGCGGTGGAGGCTGCGCTGTCGAATAGGCCGTTGCCGGGGAACCTTCCCCTCGACATTGTGTGCACGCCCTTTCAACAAGCGGTCTGGCAGGCCATCAGGGAGATACCATTTGGCCAGACAAGAACTTATGGGGAAGTGGCCCGGTCCGTAGGCAAGCCAGGCGGAGCCAGGGCGGTGGGCCAGGCCATGCACAGGAATCCCCTCCCCCTTATTTTCCCGTGACACAGGGTCGTGGCTGCCGGGGGTCTCGGCGGTTTTGGGGGTGGGTTGGGTCTGAAAATCTATTTGCTAGACATGGAAAGGAATAGCTTGGCCTGAAATCTCTCTACTTTTGAGGTTCGCCCATCCTTTGTCGAAAAAGCTGATCGAGGGCAATTTCGTAATCCCTTGAACCCGGGACGAGGGATTTGTTGCGGGAAAGCTGCTGGATGATTTCCTCTTCAGCCCTTTCGAATTTTGTGTTAATGCGGGTGATCACATCGTTGACAACCTTGTAGATCTCTTGATCGGTGCCATATATATCTATCACGGATGGATCATTGAGGACGACTTCCAGTATGTACTGGGTCATATAGAGGGAAATGAGGTTAGGGCGGGGAACGAGGTTGCGAATAGGCGCGATAAAGTACTTAAATTCAAATTCATTGATTCTAAGGGCCTGTTTCAAGCCTTTGAGTAGCAGATCGGAGACGGCGGCAGGGTTTTCCGTCTCTACAATCTTTTCCATGAGCAAGGCTTGAGATAGGCTGGTGTGGATTTCGGGGAGCTTGAACTTAAAAAATCTGTCCCTCTGAAAGGCTTCCTGCTTTTCCTTTCTCTCTAGCCTACTTATTAATCTCTCTTGAACTCTCCCGCTGTCGAATCTTTTCATTATACGAAAGCAATCATTCCTCAAACATATATACCGGCAGACGGAGCACGAAAGCTTTGCTCGATTAACTGTTCCTTATGAATCCTTGACTTTTTTTTCGCTTGCTGACGAATCAGGCTTCTTATCGGATTGATCAGATTTCTCCTTCGCCTTGCTTTTCTTATCTGCCGGTGCTTCTGTAGTATCTGTACTGTGTTTGGATGCGTAATCGGTCACATACCATCCCGTGCCTTTCAGGTGGAACGTGCTTTGGGAGATAAGTTTTCTCATTTTGCCTTTGCAACGAGCACACTTCCCTTCGGGTGGATCGGTGATCTTTTGCCACAGCTCTGTTTTGTGGCCGCATTTTGTGCATTCGTATTCGTAAATCGGCATGTGTCCTTACCTCGCGAATCAAATAATCTAGCAAACAGCTATATCGCAGATCCTGTAGTTCTCGTAAGATTCAAGAATATAGTCCAATTTCGGCAAAGAAAGGTCTTTCAGGATTTCATGGGTTGTTGCGTGTACGACTCTCTCTTCCTTTTCTCTTCCCTTGCCTGAAATTTCAAATCTCTGAAAAAAATTGCAAAATCGTACGACGTGCACGAGTTCATGCGTGAAAATATAGACCAGGAGGGGCAGGAGACTAAGCTCTTTGTCACGCTTCAGGGCCCTTAGTATCTGATGATCTTGAAGACAGATAAAATAAAAATCGCGGCTGTTCGTTTTCGATTCAAAGCCGCTTATGATTCTAGAACCCTTGTTTAATAATGCGAAAGCGTTCGAGACTATTTCATTCTTGCTTAAGTCTGATAGCGTCTTGACATCATAACGGTGCCTTCCCCACTGCCTAGACGAGAATTTGTAGTAGTCTCCTGTTTTGTCCTCGGCGATTTCAAGCGCCTCGGTGAGCGTTAAAAGATTTACTCTATCAAAAGGCCAAAAGGTCATTGACAAGATACTCATTCCGGTTTTCTGGGACTGGCATAAAATAAGGCTGTTTGCGGTGATGTCAATCCCGGCGCTGATTTTCTGTGGTGGCGGTGACTGGATTCGAACCAGTGACTCTGCGGATATGAGCCGCATGCTCTGACCGACTGAGCTACACCGCCAGCGGCCTCCTAATCTATAGAAAACACCTTATTTGTCAATAAAATAGTGCCATGACATATTTATTCATTCGGGGCTGAGCGCTGCCCTCGGCCATGAGCTCGGGCCGAATGGCGCGCGTAATCGTACACGTCATAGCCACAAAAATAGGTCATAGTATTTGCGAATCGGAGCCCCTGGTGTGTTGTAACACAAATAACTTATCCAAATGACAACGACGACCGGGGGCCGTCGGGGTTGGTCTCTCAGATCCGCAACTCAAATTTGCAAGGGGCTCGTTTCACGCCCCCATCACATCAATAGGTGCCCCGGGCAGGCACAGAAGCCTATCTTCGCTTGAAAGCGACTCTTATGGGGCTGCTCCGGGGCGACTGGCAAAAATTTGGTGCCGTTGAAAGGGCTACTGAGCGTATAGTTGCGGTCTGGACGACCAACGCGGACGGCCACCGGCTGCGATAGAAGGTTGTCAGGTTATTTATGATACACAACACTGCCCTAAGGTGTCAGATGTGGCAATAATGGCACATCTTGCGTGTTTGGATTGCAACATATATAAATATAAAATAATATAATTTATTAACATATATTATCATTCATATATTATTTAAATATCATAATGTGGCACACAGATTGCAATACTATTATAGATTCTGGGATGCACGTTACAGTTAATGGGGTTCCTCCCATTAAGACGAATTAGGGGGAAAGATGACATTTTGGCCAGTAACGGCATCCCGGATTGCCCCCGATGTCGATCGGGGGTTTTTTTTGAGTTATGGTCTTGAAAAAAGGGATGCCCGCCTTCAGCACAGTTGCAGGATATCACCCAAAGCCGGATTCTTTACTCATCTGACGGCGTCAATACTCCGGGCTCATTCAAGCAACGACCCTTCAGCAGTGACAACTCGCCACCGCACCATGTAACTAACGGGAATTCCTTGTCTTTGGCGGGGTCGTAGCAGTATCGATAAGCGAAATTTTTTTCAGACTCCCTGCAGATCTTTCTTCTTCCCTCCAAAAAATAGGGGCATTTGTCGTTCCCGCAATACAAGAGATTATGATCCCATCCGCTTTCCGGAGCCGGCTCCCAGTGCAACAACGGCTCATTGCAATGAGGGCATGTGAAGGTTTTTTTGGGCATTGAAAATTTCCTTTGAAAAGGGAGCTGGGGGCACTTACTTTGGAGGCGTTTCTGGAAGTGTTGTGGTAGATGGTATCCTTGGTTTCCGCCTAAGAAGATCAGGGGTCGGCCGACATGTGGCTGAGACCAGGCGCCGGCGCTGACCCCTCATCGGAAAAGGTTAGACAACCTTCTTAACTTCCTCTGTGAGTGCCGGAACGATTTTGAAAAGATCATCCACCACCCCATAGTCAGCCCTTTGGAATATGGGGGCGTCCGGGTCCTTGTTGATAGCCACAATGACCTTCGAGGTGCTCATACCGGCCAGGTGCTGGATAGCCCCGGATATGCCGCATGCGATGTAAAGATTGGGTGAAACCACCTTTCCGGTCTGCCCCACCTGATCAGAGTGCGGCCTCCAGCCGGCATCAACAGCTGAACGTGATGCCCCTACCGAGGCGCCGATCACATCGGCCAACGCTTCGAGTATCTTGTAGTTTTCCGGCCCTTTCATGCCGCGCCCGCCGGAGACGATCTTGACAGCCTCGGTGAGATCAACCTTTCCACTCTCATCTTTAGCGACCTCGGCCACTCTGGTTTTCAATGCGCCATCGTCAAGGCTGAAAGAGGCGTCCACGATCTCAGGCGCTTTAGACGTGTCCGGCTCATTCATGGCCATGACATTCGGCCTTGCTGCGGCCATCTGCGGCCAGCTGTCGCTAAAGGTCACTTTTGCATAAGCTTTGCCCGCGTAAATAGGTCTAATCGCAACGAGATGGCCGTTCTCAATAGAGAAAGCGGTGCAGTCTTGGGCCATACCTACCCCAAGCCGGGCAGAAAGGCGTGCGGCCAGATCCTTTCCCTGCACCGAGGCCCCCAACAGCAAAATGGCCGGATCATTGGCCTTGACGAGTTCGGCAATGACTGACACGTAGGCATCCGTTGTATAGGTCTCGAGTCGAGGATCCTCTGCGACCAGAACCTTATCCGCACCATAGTGGCCCAATGTAGAGGCTTTGTCTTTAACGTTGGAACCGAGCAACACGGCCGTCACGTTCTGCCCGAGGGCATCCGCAAGGCGCCTTCCTTCACTGACCATTTCGTAAGATATTTTTCGTATCTCTCCTTCTCTCTGTTCGGCGATTGTCATAACTCCTTGTGCCATTTCTTGCTCCTTCGTGTCGTTTGATCCCATTAAAACTAGATAACCTTTGCCTCCTCGTGAAGCAATTTGGCCAGTTCCGCAGCCTTCGCCTCCGGCGTTTCTCCGTCGATGATTCTTCCGGCTTCCTTTTGAGGGGGCGGCGTCAATTCCAGAACCTTTAGCTTTCTTGCCCCTTCACCAAACTCAGAAGGGTCCAGGCCAAGGTCGGCGAGCGTCTTTTCCTCAAGAGGCTTCTTCTTGGCCTTCATAATCCCCGGCAGGGAGGCATACCTCGGCTCGTTGAGCCCTTTTTGTGCCGTGATCATGGCCGGGAGGGAGGATTCGATCGTCAGGCTCTGTCCCTCCACAGGTCTTTGAACCTTGACCGATTTGGCATCGTCAGAGACTTCGACTTTGGTGATGACAGAGAGCTGAGGAATGTCCAAAAATTCGGCCAGTGTAGCGCCTACAAGGCCCATATCGTCATCAACCCCTCGCTGGCCCGTAAAGATGAGATCATATGGCAAATCCTTGATAGCTGCAGCGAGGGCCTTTGCCGTGGCTATTGCATCGCTGCCCTCTAATGCGGGATCACTAATCAGGATGCCTTTGTCCGCGCCCATGGCCAGAGCGGTTCGTATGGACTCTGTGACCCTTTTGGGGCCCAGGCCGACCACAGTCACCTCACCTCCAAATTTCTCCTTGATACGTAAGGCCTCCTCAACACCGAACTCATCATAAGGGTTCATCACCCACTTGATGTCGTCTGGTACAATGGATTTTCCACCCGGTGCTATTTTGATTAGGGTTTCTGTATCAGGCACCTGTTTCAAACAAACGATAATGTTCACTTTTGCCTCCTTTTCTCACCCTGGATCTAGACATCCACTCCTCGGTTATATCCATCTATTTCAGTCAGGTTTCTTGATTAGCCCATCCAGAAAGTATCCGCTGATCTGTTTGGCGGCGGTTTCAATATCATACTTTTTGCGGCTTGACAATACCCAGAATCTGGACATCTCATCCAGGGCACCGAAAAAAGCGCGTTTAGCGATACCCGGAATGATTTCCTCTTTGAAAATGCCCTGAGCTTGTCCTTCATGAATGATCATACCAATCAAATTGAGGTACTGAAGGAACTTCTCATTCCTGTATTCTTTCATGAATTTGCTGCTCTGCCTCAGCTCCACTTGGATGATCTCGGCCATATTCTTGTTGCGCTCAATCAATTTGAGGTGGGTCAGCGCAAATTTCTCTATCTTCTTAATCACATCCTCTTCCTGGGAGATCTGCTCCATCATATTTTTGAGGACCACCGTCATTTGCTCTTCGAACAGAGAAATGAGGATGTCATCCTTGTTTTCGAAATAGAGATAGATGGTTCCGTCCGCCACCTGTGCTTCTTTTGCAATATCAGACACTTTTGCGTGGAAGAAGCCCTTCTTGGCAAAGACTTTGGTGGCCGCCTGAATAATCCGATAGTATTTTTCGCTGTTTCTGCTTTTCATGACAAGGCTCGATGAATGATCATTCATTCATTATCATCCGCGGCTTTCTATTGTCAAGAATTTTTGGGATAACGTTTTTGTCCTAGATTCACCGCCAAAAGAAGAGATCACCTCGTTTTGCTCGTAGAGGCAAGCGGATAGAATGATTTTGTAAACGAGGCCATTCTTGTCCAAAAACGAATCGGTGCTTCGTGCGAGCCATGGGGACTACTCATTGGCCATCAAAGCGGGTTATGCAAAATTCTAACCGGACACTACTGGATCCACTCCGGTCTTCCAATTTTCCATCACTCCATCACTCCCTGGCCCGGACCTGGATTTCAAGGCCACAGTTTGAACCCATTGAGTCGCTTCGGCATAGCAGCCTTCTTGCGGCCTACCCACGGAGTCACGCGGGGCGGGCCGGTACGCCAATTCTTAATCGCCCTTGCCTTTGAAACGGCTTTCTAGTAAGGTTTTATTGACATGGATAGTCCCAAGTCTTTAGCTTCTGAAACCTTCCTGCAAGAGGATCCTTTTGGCCATATCAAACCCGAAGAGTTTGAGTCTTTAGGCATTGAGGCGGCCGACATTCCACCCGGCACTTTTGCCGCCCATAAGCACCCGTCAAAACTTTTGAGCCGTTTCGGTGGAAATGCTTACGGATTCGGTTTCTTTGAAGTTTACGAGCGTTTGAATCCAAAGGATCTTAAAGTGATCCAGTCTATCACGCCGGAGAATCCCGACTACATCAGGCAGTACTATAAGGAAATCAACAGGATATACAAAAGCATGGGCCTTCTGACGAGGTTTTCGAGCTTCGGCAAGCCCTATTACCTCATCCCGGTTCACCTCGTCTTGAGCTCGCTTTCCGTGGTCAAGAATAAAGCGGAAGAAATCAGCAAAATTATCGACTTTCACCGCAAGAAATACCTCAAGGAGAGCCACAAAATAGGACTCCTCACGCATGCCGACGATCTGATTATCAATGATCTCTCCATCCGATTTAAAGAGCATGACTTCCTTGTAATTGACGCCTTCGAAAAGCTTCGCTCTTTTCAGGATACCCTGGATTTGGTGATCCTGCCGCGGGATATCTATGAAGTCGTTTTCATGGAAAAGTTCATCCCCAGGGGAAGCGGGAAAATCTCCAAAAAACAACTGGAGAATTATGCCATCTATATGCTCGGAAAGATCTACAATCTGCTGAAGCCGGACGGCGAAATCTTTGTGGTCGCGAATCGCCTTCCGTTGAAGTCCAATCGATGGATAAAGCTCACCTTTCGTACAGAACAGGAGCAAAAGAACTTCCTCCTGTTCAGCCATATCTTCAAGACCAGAAAGAGATACCAGGCAAAAGGCAAGTCGTTACAGGTGAACAGTTTTGATTTTCAAAAGTACCTAAACCCCCCATACGTGGAAAAAGAGGTTCTGGACAGACTATTGGACGGTCAGGACTTTGAAAAGATGTCCCTGGAGCAAACCAATGACTTGCCCTACCTCAATTTTTCACTGGATGATGAGTTCGCTTATGACCAGGAAAAAATATGGTCCCGACTGGTTTCCACCTATTTTGATAAAATATTCCTGAAACCTCTGTGCCCAGCCTCCATCAGAGAAGATTGGCAAAGGCGATTCTCTATTCGGGCCTATATCCCTGACTATATGCTCATCTATTTGGGACAAAAAAGGCCCCTCCAGACGACCCTGGACGAACTGAGAAAAGATACCATGGAATCGAGGCTCGCCGGCTGCCCTTTATCTCTGCTCGCCGATTATCGTGATTCCTTCGATTACCTCGGCGCAACGTTGAATGTTCTGAAAAAAATCAAAAACCGCAGCTACGCCGGTCTCCCAGAGCTTTTCATGGAAAGACTCAAGGAGCCCTTAGAAAG
>JASFTV010000129.1:0-9086 GCA_050050615.1 Desulfobacteraceae bacterium | reverse complement strand
AGGGCGGAGAGCCTCCCGGGAATGGCCATGAAAGTAGCTCCGTGGAATTGGCTGCGAAGGTGCTCCGCCCGCCTTTGCTACCCCTTTTTGCATAACTGTTCCTCGCGATGCCCTTCGTTTTTGAAAAGAGAGCCCCCCATGGCTCGCACGAAGCACTGATTCGTTTTTGGACAAGAAGGGAAAAGGATAATCGATCAGAGACCTCATAATCGGATAAGCATGATGGCTTCAAAGCAAAATGTCTATTTGATCAGCCTAGGTTGTGCCAAAAACCTTGTAGACAGCGAAAACGCACTCGGCGTGCTTGCGGTAAACGGCTTTCCCATAGTATCTAGTCTCGAGGAGGCGGAGATTGCGATTATTAACACCTGCGCTTTTATCCAGTCAGCGGTTGAAGAGACCATCGACACGGTCCTTGAAGTCGCCGCGAGAAAAAGAAGCGGCAAACTGAAAAAGCTTTTCGTCATGGGCTGTTTTGTGCAGCGTTACGGCTATGAGCTTTTAAAGGAGATGCCGGAGGTGGACGGATGGCTTGGTACGGGGGAAATATGCCGGATCGCTGATATCTTGGATTCAGCGTTTCATGAGGTGCCTCCCTTTCTTATCGCCAAGCCGGGGTACTTAGCCGATCATAGAACGCCAAGAGTTCAGACAACCCCTTTTTACAGTGGATACCTAAAGATTGCAGAAGGGTGTTCCCATAGATGCACGTATTGCACCATCTCCCGCCTAAGAGGGGATTACAGAAGCAGGGATTTAGAGTCCATTCTCTTAGAGGCTGAAGGTATGGTGGAAAGGGGTGTCAAAGAGATCAATCTGATTGCTCAGGATAGCACGATGTACGGCAACGACCTTGCGGAGGATGTGGGACTGGAAGATTTGCTGGAAAGGTTACTTGAAATTCGCGGCATAAGCTGGATTCGTGTTCTATACAGCCACCCCTATGGCATTTCCGACCGTCTTTTGGAACTTGTGGATGGCCAGAATGCCATCTGTTCCTACCTTGATATACCTCTTCAGCATGTTAACCTGGAGATCTTGGAGGCTATGGGCAGAGCGCCCAAGGAGGAGACGCCATGGCAACTGATTGAAAGGATTCGATCAAAGACTGGAGACCTAAGCCTCAGAACGACCATGATGGTCGGATTTCCTGGGGAGACGGACAAAAGTTTCAGAGAACTATGTGATTTTGTGACGGCCGCATCTTTTGATCACCTGGGAGTATTTGTCTTTAGTCCGGAGCGTGGAACGTCCGCTGCTCGCTTTGAAAATAGGGTGGAGCGGAAGGTGGCGGAAGAAAGACTCGATTCGATTATGCGCCTTCAGGCTGAGATTTCGGAGAGAAAAAGGCAAAAGATGGTGGGACAAATTGTGCCTGTTCTGGTTGAGGGACAGAGCCCGGAGACCGATCTATTGCTGACAGGGAGAACAGCAGGTATGGCCCCGGACGTTGATGGTCGGGTTTTGATCAACAAAGGTCAAGCCATGCTCGGGGATATCGTGCCCGTGATGATAAGACAGGCCTATGCTTACGATGTTATTGGTGAAATCCTCTAGTTTTCTTGCTTTGACAAAAATACCCTGCTAAGTTTAGATATGGCTCGGATTTGCCACGGCAAAGCAACATGATCGCTGCGGAAGATATATCCAGCGGATTGTCGATTCCTTGGATTCAAAACCTGAGATTCGGTATGCTATCTGCCATGGGTGATGAAATTTCCTACAGTAGGAATGTTTCCTCTTTTGGTTGGGTGGGGCACTCCTTTCTCATGGTCAGGCTATGATGGATACGGATAGGACATTCTTGAAGAGATTTGACCACCATTTTAGACGAATCAACGATGATTTAGGCAAATCTCTTGCCAGCGAGGTCTCCCTCATAGACGATATCACCCATTATTCTCTTTTGGGAGAAGGGAAGAGATTGCGCCCTCTTCTTTTTGTGCTTTCATCCCAGCTTTGTGGGTACCAAGGGGAGGATGTCTATCACCTTTCGACCATCTTTGAATATATTCACGCCGCTTCACTTCTCCATGACGATGTCTTGGACAACGCGGAGACGAGAAGGAAAAAACCCTCGGTCAGGACCGTGTGGGGTAACCCCGCAGCAGTCTTGGGCGGTGATTCTCTATACGCTCGGGCTTCCGTCATTGCCAGTGAGTGTAATAATCTTGATCTCGTAAAGATGCTAAGTCGCGTGACTGGGCGGATGGTGGAGGGTCAGTTTTTAGAATTAGAGCATACCCACAACTGGCATATGACCAAAGAGAAATACATGGATATCATTGTCGCCAAGACCGCTGCACTCATCTCTGCCGCCTGCACCTGCGGGGGTATTATCGCTGGAACTGAAGAAAAAGCGATCGAACATCTAGGCGAGTTCGGCCTGAACTTGGGTATTGCGTTTCAAATGATAGATGATGTCCTAGATTACACCTCTTCCGTAGAGGTGTTTGGAAAACCTGTCGGCAAAGACCTAAAGGAGGGCAAAATCACCTTGCCTCTCATCTACATCCTCTCCGATCTTGAAAAGGCCGAGATTGATAAGCTTGAAGATCTCTTCAAGAATCATGAAGCGACTGAGAAAGATTATGCCAATATCATATCGATGGTCAGGAACCACGAGGTCATAGAAAGCATTCGATCGGAAGCGGTTCGTTATGTGGAAAAGTCGACACGTTTCCTTGAATTCTTCCCAGAATCATCCACAAAAGATGATCTGTTGGGGCTAGCAGATTACATCGTCAGAAGAAAATTCTGAATGGTGACGTTAAGCTCTCATCAATCAACCATCTCTTGGGCTTCCAGAAGAAATTCCAAACAACTTCCAGAGCGCTCCTTTCTAATCGCCCGGTAACGTTCAAAGGTGTCGGAATGGAATTTGTGCTTGACATGTGAAAAGGCTTGCAATAATATTCGCACGTTTCCCCAAAAATCATTAACTTATTGTTTTTGCGTTTATTTTCGGTTGTCTGCATTGGGGGATCGATGGCTTGGCCTAACGTCTGGGTGAAAGCATCCAAGGCCGAAAGAGAAAGGAGAGAAAACATGGCTGAAATAGGACATGGTGGCAAGCAAATTGTAGAAAGGATTATGGAGCCCGCAGAGGCAAAAAAGAAGATTAAAGGCCTCACGACAATTCCTGTTCGGAGTCAAATAGCTAATGAGGTGATCGGTATTGCCTACGGTTTCTTTGGGCCTCTGGAAGGCTTCATGGGAAAAGCGGATGTCGAGAGCGTGTGCAAGAACATGAGGCTGACGAATGGGGTGGTATGGAGTATACCGATCCTCTTTGATCTATCAGAGTCAGAGATATCTGATTATGGTATCAAGGAGGGGGATACGGTTGTCCTGAGTTATGATAACAACCCGATGGCCATCTTTGAAGTGGAAGAGATCTACGATTATGACAAAAAAGCGATGTGTCAAGACGTATATGGAACCCCCGAGGACAAGCACCCGGGGTGCGCCAGAACCTATAATTACAAGGACAAGTTTCTTGGCGGCAAGATCACGCTTGTGAACAGACCTCAGATCAATTCGCCCTTCGATCCATACTTTCTACCCCCTCTTAAGCTGAGGCAGATATTTGAAGAGAAGGGCTGGGAGCGGGTTGTCGCTCACCAGACCAGAAATGTTCCCCATACGGGACACGAATGGCTAATGAAAGGGGCATGGTTCCAGACCTATGCTGAACTGTCAATTGAGAAGCCTCTTGTTGGCGTGTTGGTCAATGCTATCATCGGCGCAAAGCGCAAAGGGGACTACATTGACGAGGCGATTATCCTGTGCCAGGACCAGCTAAGAAAGTCGGGCTATTTCGGAGACCACAATCATCTGACCTCTCTGACATTCTGGGATATGCGCTACGCCGGGCCTAGGGAAGCGGTATTCCACGCGGCCCTCAGGGCAAACCTTGGCCTGACTCACCATATGTATGGAAGAGACCATGCTGGCGTCGGCACCTACTATGGCCCCTATGACGCCCATCATATGCTGGGCAGCGTCAAAGATGACTTGAGCATCACGCCCGTGTATTCCATGAACTGGCTTTTTTGTCCCCACTGCGGGGAGATTACATCTGAAGGGCTCTGCAATCATAAAGATGAATGGCAAAAGTTCAGCGGGACCGTTATCAGGAGCATCGTCCAAGACGGCGTCAAGCCGCCGCGACTGATATTCAGGCCAGAGGTTTTTGATCTGGTGATGGAGTGTGCTGAGAAATACGGTTTTGGATCCCCGTTTGTAACGGACGAATATCTTGAAAAGAGAATCCCCGTCTTTTCAATTCCCCCCATGTGAGAGGAGGTAAAACGATGGCTGGAGAAAAATACCCTATCAATATTTGGATCAATGAAGAACGCTACGAAAAGCTTAAAGCAGCCGGCCTCGGTGATATGTGTGAAGAGATGCTGGCCGGGCTGAAGGTTCTGAGGGTTTACTGCGATGACGCACAAAGAGACAAGGTACTTAAGGTGTTCCCCACGGCTAAGTTTGATAGTGCAACGACCAAGAGCATCGAACTCCTGCCGAAAGATGTAAAGGACAAGATTTTTGACAAGGTCGTTGAAAAAGAGAGTGTGGATATCATGAGGGATTTCCTGAGCGCCTACTAGTGGCATCCATACTCAAGTCCGCGTTATACCAAGGAGAACATTTTCTAATCGACACAACGCCATGTGGAGTATTCAAAGTACCCATTAGTAATGCAACGAGAGAGGGGGCCTTCCGACCGCCTGTCCGGCCCCTGCGGGGCCTCACCCAAGGCCTCACGCTGGTCACCGGGCAGCGACTTTTCGTTTTTGAAAAGAGACCCCCATGGCTCGCGGTTCGGCGCTCATGGGAACCTGAATTTTGGGCACTGCGGGGCATCTTGTAAATACAGGCACTTAGCTCGTTTAGAAGCCTGTTTTCGATTTATTCTGGACAGCCGTGAAAGGAATTGGATCTGGAAGTTCAGCCGGCCGTGAGCCTTATGCCTTCTGCCTTTGGCCTATTCTTCACTTCCCAAAGGGACATACGGGGTAACTGCACGCCTCGCAATTCAAGCACAAACCACCGTGGGCCATTGTCGCGAGATCTCTCCTCGTGATTATTTCGCCCGCCAAGACCCTTGGCAACATAAGATCAAGCACAGTGGTCTTGTAAAAGAGAACGCAAGCAGGTATCCCAAGAACAGGAATGTCACCTATCTGGCCATATAGGAACATGGCTCCCGGCAGAACAGGTGTTCCGTAAACCATCTTTTTCGCACCGGCTTCCGAAATGGCCAATCGGCTCACGTCATCCGGGTCAACGCTCATTCCCCCTGCCACCATGATCAGCTTGAACCCCTCTTGGAGCAGATCCCTGATCCCTTTAGCGATTTTGGTCTTGTCGTCCGGTGAGAAAATGAGGGCCTTGACCTCACAACCGAAGGATTGAAGTTTTTTTCTCAGAACGGGCGCGAACTTATCCTCAATGAGGCCACTGAAAACCTCATTGCCGGCAATCACAATCCCGGTTTCAGTGTTTGACAGGGCCTTAACAGAGAAAATGCCACCTGCCGTCCCGGCAATGCGTACAGCCTTCTCAAGGATCTCTTTATCGATAATCAAAGGAATGGCCCTTGTGGCAGCGATGGTTTCGCCCTTTTCCACGAGCACATTGTTGTGTCGGGAAGCACAGGAGATGTCAGGGACGAGGTTTAGTTCGGTCAAAGCTTCTACATGAACTTTTAGGAGACCTCTGTATGCGGCCTTAAGAGATATCTTCCCTTCTGAAGGAGAGCGATCGAACACGACACCTGGACCGGCAACCGCGTTTGCAAGCTTAAGTGCGGCATCGTCTTCATGGATTTCATCAGGGCCGATATGCAGGACAAATAGATGTTCTTTGCCCAGGCGCCTAAGGTGGGGCAAGTCCTGCTCTTGAACAACATGGCCTTTCTTGAAGGAGGCTCCCTTGAACTGACCGGGTCTAATTTCCGTGATGTCATGGGCCAAAACCTTGCCCACAGCCTGATCGACCGGTATGATTGTTGCTAAGGTCTTGTAGTTGCTTGACATCGAATTTCCTTCCTCTGTTTTCAGCCTCAGACGTCTTTGGCGCATCATCTGAGCAGGGATTCCCGCTCTTGCATAGATTCTCTCAGCTCTTGGGACTCTGTGCGCATCGTCCTTATCCATCTCAGCGGGAAAATGAGAAAAGCCTTGTCTAGTTTTTGAAGCCCCAATTCATCCCACCGATCCTCCTTTATCTCAACGTGTACCCTCGCCTCTTTGAGGGCGGTTGTCACCTGCACAATGGGAGGCCGTCGCTCTATGTCGAGGATGATTCCTTGCAGGCGGTTTATTTTCGGTCCCGGAGGGGGATCGCGTGATATATAGATGTGCCACGGGGCGATAGCGATTTTGTGGACCGGATAGTTTTCATAGGGGGCGACTAAGGAAAAGCCGCCGACTTCGATTCTCGCTAAACCTAGATCCAATGGCCGCACTTCTTTACAGGAGAGGATATTATACGAGCCAAAGAGACGAGAGACCTTCTCATTTTTCGGCTCAAAAAAGACCTCTGTGGGAGACCCGGTCTGCTCGATCATTCCTTGGTCAATGACCGCTATTCTGTCTCCCATTTCCGCAGCCTCTGTCTGATTGTGGGTCACATAGAGGGTGGTGATTTCGAGCTCTCGCTGGAGTCTGCGCAAGGCCATTCTCAGGTATTTGGCGGTGGGCAAGTCAAGGCTGCTGAATGGCTCATCAAGGAGCAAGATCTTTGGCCGCGGCGCCAGAGCCCTGGCAAGGGCGACCCTCTGTTTTTCTCCGCCGCTGAGGGACTTAGGATATCTCTCAGAAAGGTGTTCAATGCCTAACAAGCGGAGCAATTTGTCAACCCTCCTTTTTGCCTCCCTCCGCCTAAAGCCGTGCGGCCTTAGACCAAAAGCGATATTCTCATTCACCTTTAGGTGGGGAAAGATGAGAAAATCTTGGAAAAGATAGCCAACCCGTCTTTTACTGGGAGGGAGGGCATCTACCGGGGCCCCATCGAACAGCACCCGTCCTTCATAAGGTACCAACCCCGCAATGACATTGAGCAGTGTTGTTTTCCCGGCACCGGTCGGCCCCGCAAGCACAAGCAATTCACCATTGCGGACGCTGAGGTTGATTTCCCGGCAGATATAATTAGAGATATCCTGAAGCAGTATTGACGGCATCTTCTTTCCACCTTGAGGTCAGCTTGGCTTCGACATAGGCGAAGCATTTCTCGAAAGAAAAGCACATGACTGAGAGAAGCATAAGGCACACGATAACCATGTCCATCCGAACCAAGCTTTCGGCACGCATCATCAGAGCGCCAAGGCCGGTGGGGATCGCCACCATTTCAGCAGCAATAACCACACGCCATGCCATTCCCGATTCCAACCGCAACCCGGTCATAATAGTGGGAATCGCCAGTGGGAGGATGATCTTGATTAGAATCCTGCGTTCGGAGGCCCCAAGGGTTCGTGCGGCCTGCACATAGCCAGGATTCACGTTATTGACACCTGTTGCCGTGTTGTAGCAGACTGGGAAGAAAGAACAGATAAATATGATGGAAATGGGCAGAAATTCATTGATTCCTACCAACAACATCAACAGGGGAAGCCACCCTAAGGCTGGGATAGGATAAAGAAGGCTAATGATGGGGCTGAGAGTTCTATGCACAGAGTCCCTCCATCCCATAATAGTACCAGCCAGGAGTCCACATAATGAACCGGTGACGAATCCAACCAAGACCCGAACCAAAGTGTGGCTGAAGTTTTGTACAAGCAGACCGCTTCGCAAAAGAAGGAGAAATTCTCTCATCACCTCAGAAAAGGCAGGAAAAAAGACCCGCCCTGGAACCAGGTCAAGACGTGCCACTATTTCCCACAGGCCCAGAAATACGGCTATGGAGAGGAGGCCATAAACCGATTTTGATTTATTCGCCATGGAGAAATCTCAAGTTAAGGATATCTTGGGCCTGAAAGCTTTCCCTGATGTATCCCAACCGGCTCATGAATGCGATCACGTCCTGAACGCCGGTTGGGCTGATTCTGGTTGTAAAAACCATCCTGTCCATGGACTGTCGTATGATTTGGGGGGTGATCGCCAAGTTCTCAGCACAAACGGCTGCCTTTCGTGGCAGAAGGTTCATTTGTGTGGCGGATAGATGTCGCGCAACGAGGATCGAGGCACGCCATCTGTGCCTGTTGAGCCAGGCCGTCGCCTTCGTGAAAACCTTGACGAGTTTCTGGACCCGCTCAGGGTGATCTTCGATGAGTTCCTTCCTTACGACCAGGACGCTGCCCTGCATATCAGGCCAGAGGTCCTGGCTTCGGAGGGCCATTTCATGTCCGAGATCCTCTCCCATGGTCGCCCATTGTTCGGGAAGGAATGCGGCGTCCAGCTGGCCCGATCTGAGAGCCAGAACCTGTTTCGGGGGATTCATCCGCCTGACGTTTCCTAAAATGGATGCCTTGTCCAGGTGGTATTGCTCCATCATCTTCTGAAGCATCATATCCGCTGCACCCCCCACCCTTACGCAGCCAATACGCACGGCCGGTTTTGCCAGATCGTGCAAATCCTTTATCTTTGCCGGATTGACCACCAGGCCATAGCCGTGCTTGTGAGTCCCGGCCACGATCCTTATGGGCACCTTTCCATTTGCAAAAGCATTCACAGCCGGAACAAGGCATATACAGGCCACTGATATCTCGCCCCGCGCCAAGGCCGCTGCCAGTGCCATGCCTGTCATATAATTCTCATAAGCCGATACATGTAGCCCTTCATCTTCGAACCAGTTCTTTTCCTTTGCAATGTAGGCACAGGCGGCATGGTCTGTGAACTCAACAGCCATGCGTACCTCCGGGTTTCGGCTTTTCCCTTGGTCCTGACCAGATGCAGAACAGGGAAAGAGAAGCCAGATTCCAAGGAATAGACAGAAAAAGAGGTCAGAGCGAATGCCCATGTCTTTCATGATTTTACTCTTTTTCCAAAAGGCAGGGTGGTCAGCCTATTAGGTCGATCTAAAACAGAGCCGATTCAATCCCAGCAGCTTGGCGGTTCCTGCGATCGTTGTGCCGTAAA
>JASFTV010000128.1:0-9134 GCA_050050615.1 Desulfobacteraceae bacterium | reverse complement strand
AGGCTATTTGTCAGAACGGAGGGATACTCATGCTTAAATACGATAAAAAGGGTAACCCCATCCTTGTGTCGGAAACGATTATTCCCTATGAATCGGCTTTGGGCCTTACATGGCATCGTTTCTTTGAAGGCTTCAAAGAAGAGAAGATATGGGGCACGAAGTGTTCGAAATGCAGTCGCGTGCTGGTCCCGGCGAGATCCTTTTGCCCGAGGTGTTTTGTGGATATGGAGGAATGGGTTGAGGTCTCTAATGAGGGGGAGGTGATCGCCTGGGCCCTGACCGACTATGAATTTTTCGGCATGCCCACGAAGCCCCCGTTCATTAGCGCTTTAATACGCCTGTGCGGCTCGGATTGCAATTTCCTGCACCTCATTGGTGGTTTTGATCTGAGCGATCTGGATCTGGTGAGAAAGACCGTCAAGAACGGCATGAAGGTGAGAGCCGTATGGGAAAAGGAGAAAAAAGGGAGAATCATGGATATCAAACATTTTGAGCCTGTTTGAATTTCGCTTATTCCGACCCGTGGAAGTCAAGCATTACAGGGAGGGAAGCGCTGTCTTTCATGAATAGAAGAATGAGCCTTTTCTTAATGTTTTCCGCGACGTTTCTGCCAAAAGGTGGAAGGCATCCAGTGTTCAGTCAACTCAGGAATGAATTTGTCACCCTAGAAGTTATGCCTTTCTAATTCGTGTAGGGCGTTTTTGATCTTTTTGTCAAGAAAAGCGTCTTTTGGAGGAAATATCGAACAATGGTCAAGACAGATTACAGTCAGCAGGTAGAGAAGCAGAACACAGGTTCAGCGCCAGATAGTCAAAGAAAGATCCAGATCCTGGAAGCGGCGGCAAAAGTGTTTGTGGAGAAGGGTTACGACAGGGCCACACTCCAGGACATTGCCCTGCGTGTCGGCATTACCAAGGCAGCCTTGTATTACTATTTTAGAAACAAACATGATCTTCTTTATCAGATCATTGATACCTTAATAGGAAAAGGGATTATGGAGCTCACAAAGATCGTTGAGCAATCTATCCCGTCCAAAGCAAAGATCCGTTACGCCTTCAAGGAGCATTTCTCTTCCTATGATTCTCAATTTCCTCAATACGGGGTGCTACTTCATGAGAAGCTAGATCTATTGCCTTTAGATAAAGAACAACAGATGAAACAAAAAACCAAGAGGTATATCTCTCTTTGGGAGCAAATTATGCTCGAGGGGGTTACAAGCGGAGAGCTAAGGGATGATCTGCCTCCGAAGCTGATGGTCTGGGCTGCTATTGGAATGAGCAACTGGGTTTACAAGTGGGGATCCCCTCGGGGGAGACTCCAATTCCAGGAGATTGCGGATTACTTTAACACCATTTTTTTGGAAGGCGTTTCGAAAAAGTGAGGAAGGAGAGAAAATTAAGCAAATGGCGAAGTACGTGTTACGAAGTAAGATTTGTGAACTCCTGGGTGTTGAATATCCTGTCCTGCTGGCGGGAATGGGGGCCCTTCCGGGAATGCCCAGGGTTGGGAAGTATTATACGGGAACCTCTATCGATTTGGTTGCGGCGGTAAGCAATGCCGGCGGTTTCGCGGTGTTGGGTGCAGCCAATATACCGCCTGATAAGATATTGGAGGCTGTATCCGAAATCAGGGCCCTTACCTCCAAGCCATTTGGAATCGACCTTATGTTTCCTTCAGTCATAGATTCAGAAACCCAGCAAGTGGTCAGTGAGAAAAAGAAGAATCTTCCAAAGACGCATCGGGCCTATTACGACTGGGCAGATAAGATGAAGAAGAAATATGCCCTTCCGGATGCTGAACTCCCGGACTATGTTCAGCATATTTGGGATCCCGAATATGTGCGAGCCCAATTTGATGCAGCTTTATCGGCGGAGGGCGTTACGGCCATATGTTCAGGTGTAGGAACCTCTGAGTGGGCATTAAAACAGATTCATGATGCTGGCAAGCTGGCCATCTCGCTTGTGGGAAACGTCCGACAGGCAAAAAGGGTTGCCGAGATGGGAACGGACATTATTGTCGCCCAGGGTACCGAAGCAGGAGGGCATACGGGAAAGATTGGTACTTTAGCCTTAGTGCCTCAAGTAGTGGACGCTGTTTCGCCTATCCCGGTCTTGGCTGCAGGAGGCATCGGTAACGGCAGGGGTTTGGCGGCTGCACTCTGCCTCGGCGCAAAAGGTGTCTGGGTGGGAACAGCTTTCCTGGCTGCTAAAGAATCGGTCTATAAGGATGAATGTAAGCAGGCGCTCATCGATTCAACGGAGAACAATACAATCATTACCACCATGTTTACCGGAAAAACCTGCCGGGTATATAAGAATCTCCTCGTGCAGGAATGGCTGGAGGCAGGATATACATCTTTAGAGATGCCCTTTCAAACCTTTGTACTCGCCAACCTAATGGCTGCTACGGAAAAATCTGGTAAGCCAGAGCTGTTTTTTATGCCAACCGGGCAGGTCGTGGGAATGATCCGTGAAATAAGGAGCGCCCAGGAGATCTTTGAGGACATGGTCTCAGGCGCTGTCAGAAGACTCAAAGGTGCTGCGTTGCAAGGAGTAGAAATACTTGAAAGCAATAATTAGGAGTTGATGGGTGTACAGATGGAGATCCACTAAAGATAACGAAGAAGTCTATGGAAAAAATATGATGGACAAAGAAAACATTGACAGACCCACAGTATCAGGAATACCTCAGAAGGCTTATTATACGCAAGGGGATATTTCTTGTGACTCAAAACAAAGAGCGGAAGAAAATCCAGGAGAATATCCATTCACCCGAGGGATTTTTCCACAGGGATACAGAAAGCAGCCCTGGATGGAGAGTCTTGCAAGCGGCTACGGGCTCCCCGAGGAAACCAATCAGCGTGAGAAATATCTGGTAAAGGTGGGACAAGCCGGGTATGCAGGCCGAGCCTCGATCAATCTGGTCTTTGACCGGCCAACCTTCTGTGGCATGGACAGTGATCATCCAATGGCCAAAAGCGAAGTCGGGGTGGTGGGGGTCATAATTGATTCCTTGATGGATATGGAAAGGCTTTTCAAGGACTTCCCTTTAGATCGATTGAATGTCGGGTTCATTGCGGATCGATCTGGCCCGATTATTATGGCCATGTACCTGGCCTTGGCCGAAAAACTCGGCATCCCTTGGGATCAATTAAGAGGGATTGTCTGCAATAATCCCTTGACGGATTTCTATTGCAGTAAGACCCCGATGTTCCCACCTCAAGATAGTCTTCGCCTAATGGTGGATTGCATCAAGTTCTGTACCGAGCGCGTCCCCAATTTCAACGTTGCGAGAATAGGGGGATATAACACCCGGGAACTGGGAAGTTCCGCGGTTCAAGAGGTGGGTTTCAATTTGGCCCTTGCAAGAACGATAGTGAAGGCCGGTGTGGAAGAAGGACTCAAAGTGGATGAGTTTGCCGGCAATATCAGTTTCCAATTCTCCCAGGGGAGCTATTTTTTCGAAGAAATTGCCAAGATCCGTGCTGCAAGAAGGATCTGGGCGAAGATCTTAAAAGAGGAATTCAAGGCGGAGCGGGATAATACCTGTCGCATGAAAATCCATATGCAAACCGCTGGTTCAAGTCTGACCGCCCAAGAACCTTTGAATAATATCGCTCGTATAGCCCTCCAGGTTTTGTCAGCAGCTCTCAGCGGTTGCCAAAGTATGCACATCGCTTCTTTTGATGAAGCCCTTGGCATTCCCACAGAGGAGGCGGCTCGCGTGGCCATCAAAACCTCGAAGATCCTTATGCATGAAACCGGCATAACCGATGTGGCGGATCCTCTGGGGGGATCCTATTATGTGGAGTCCCTGACTGACGCGATTGAGACCAGGTCTATTGAAATCATTCAGCAGATCGATGAGCACGGGGGCGCACTCAAGGCCATAGAGGAAGGTTTCTTTGAGCAAGAGATCGCCAATGCCAGTTACTTGCTCGAGAAAGAATTCTCCCGAGGCAAACGGGTTATCGTGGGCGTCAATCGTTATCGAGAGCAGGATCGGAGAAAGGATTACAAGGTTTTTAGACCCGATCCCGAAGTCTCCCGGATAGCGATAGATCGTATAAAAAAACTTAAAGAAGGGCGGAATCAGCAGCTGGCTCAAAAATGGCTCCACCGTGTTAGAGAGGCAGCAAGAAATCATGAACCGCTCATGCCCATATACATTGAGGCGGCCAAGGCTGACGTGACCTTAGGAGAGATGATAGGGGCGCTGGAGGATGTCCTCGGGAGATTTCAATACTCACCCATCGTAGCCAGTTCCCCTTAAAAGAAAAATCTCCCGAACGATTCAGTGGAGCTCCCGGCGCTTCCGCACGTGGCATTCGGATAATTCTCCAAAGACCAAAAGTCCTTGTGAAATGCTAAAAGAGGGGTTTTGATATGAAGAAAATCTACGAGGGTTTCATAAAATATGCTAATGAAAAGTTGGCCAGAGGGCCCAATGCACGGGCCATGCTCTTTCAAGCGGTTGGGCGTCTCGGGTTAGAAGCCTTTGAGGCGGATGCGAGAGTGGTATGGACGACAGCTTACGCACTTCCGATGGTCCTTTACCAACCCTTTGACGTGGTTCCGTTTGATTTTGAGTACGCCGGGCTTGATCTCGTCGCAGGTGGCAAAGCCCCTGATTGCCTGAGCACCTCAAATCGGATGGGCTATCCGGTAGAAACCTGCTCAGCCCATAGGATGGCCCTTGGTGCAGCGGGATTGGGATTCCTACCGCATGCCGATCTCTTGGTCAGCACAACACATTTCTGTGACGGCAAACCAAAGTGTAATGAGATTTTCAGGGAAAAATATAATGTGCCATTTCATCTCATGGATATCCCCTTGGAGAAAGACCAACTGGCCATTAATTATGTGGAAGAACAATTGAGGAAGGTCTTCGGTGTTCTCTGCGAACTGACGGGACAAGAAGAGGACGAGTCCATTCTCATCGAACCCGTCAAGAACTACAATCGGGTATTGGCCCTGATGGAGGAGATCAACAGTCTCAGGCGGCAAAATCCTGCCCCTTACGTGCCGGGCAACCGGGCATTTACTATGAGTATGGTGGGCAGTAGGCTCTTTGGCAGCCCTGAATTGATTGCCATTCTTGAACAATTCCTGAAGGAGGTGAGAGAGGCTCCCCGGGAAGGCGGCCCTGATGGCGGAGAGCGATTCCGTTTGTTGTGGTTATTGGCAAGCCCGGCCTACCCGACCAACCTTTTCGAGACCTTTAAGGAATTCGGGGCTCGCATTGTAGCGGAGGAATTTGTCTTTGATCTGATGCATCCCCTATCCGAAGATGAGCCTTTGCACTCCATGGCTGAGTGGATTCTGGACAGTCGGTTCATAAGGCCTGTGGAGGAGCGGATCGAGGCCATTTTCAAATGGATCGAAGATTACCAGGTTGATGGCGTGGTTTCCTACACGCATCTCCCGTGTCGGCAGGCAAATGGCGCACTCTATCTGATCAAGCAGAGACTGAATGAGAAGGCAATTGTTTTCATGGATCTTGAAGCGGATCTCTGCGATGCAACGACCTACTCGCCGGATAAAATGAGAACCGCCGTTGAAAACTACATCCAGATGATGAACACGAAGAGAGTTCAGGCCTGAAAAAATAACCACTTCGGGGAAATATCAGAGGGAGGGTTGAGTCGTTTTCGTATTGTTGCTTCAGGTAAGTCGCAAATCCTGTTTTGCTCGTTTAGCGGAAGGAAAGGGATGAATTCTCGGTAACGTTCAATAGCGTTGGAACGACGACGGAACCTTGAATATGTTCTGCGAGGCCATGGCCGGAAAAAGGGCTTTTAGCCACCAGAGTGGACTCGAAGAAAGTCTGACAAATAATGAAAAAGGTAGGAAGGGATGATGACTGTGAATTAAAATCCAGAAAAACTCTATGGTGCCAATTACACCTTGGTGCCCTCTGCTCTGAATTCTACAATGCATTCGGTAAGGGCGCCATGAAGATTATCTCCCACATCTGTTATGATGGAGGTCTCGCTGCGAGATATCCAAGGTGTCATTAACTTGTTTTGAGGAAGTGCCCATTGCCCGTTGCATAAGATACTTCGATTTCACGCAGGGCTGCATGGAGATCCTTCCCCAACTCAATCCCAAGGAGTTCTTTCGTCCTGCACAGGTGGATCGGTTCGGCAATTTTAGCAGTGTTGTCATCGGAGATTACCATGTTCCAAAAATGCGATTGCCCGGCAGCGTGGGCATCCCGGATGTAACGAACGACTCAAAGACCATCTACATGTATGTTCCTCGCTATAGTCCCAGAGTCTTTGTGGAAAAAGTGGATTTCGTCAGCGGCATCGGCTTGTCTAATGCATAAAGGGATACATTCCGGGGGAGAGAAGAGATCACAGGGGAGGGGCCGAAAAGAGTCATAACCGATCTCTGTGTCCTGCATTTCCAGGAAGGCGAAATGACCCTGGACTCCATTCATCCAGGCATAACACCGAACCAAATCATAGAAAATGCGGAATTCAGGCTGAATATTCCGAATGATCTCCCTCAGACGGTATCACCCACAAGAGAACAGCTGGATCTCCTGCGTCATGAGATTGACCCATTAGGCGTTGGAGAAATCGAGTTGCTGGAGTCCAGAAGACGGCTTGACAGGATCCAGCAAATCTTGGAGGAACAACACAAAATCCACGTCAGGGTTTAGAAACAGAATCACGAAGAAGGGGGTTAGACATACCATGGAATTGAAAGTCAGGGATAAAGAAGAATTCTCTCGAGTCGAGCAAATCAAGAAAGACTACAGGGAGACATTAACGAACTATGAGACCTGCTCCGGTTATCCCGTGAAGGACTATTACTCGCCTAAGGACATCGAGGGGCTCTCCTATGAGAGAGACCTCAACGATCCGGGATGCTATCCCTACACCCGAGGGATATATCCGAACATGTACAGGGGCCGCTTGTGGAGCCGACGCGAACTTTGCGGGTACGGCTCACCCGGAAAAACCAACGAAAGGATCCATTACCTCATAGACCAGGGCGAGAATGCGGTGAATATCGCCTTTGATATCCCCACCAATTCCGGGGTGGACGCCGATCACCCTCTGGCCAAAGGAGATATTGGACTCCAGGGAACACCGATTTCTTGTATAGAAGATATGGAAACGGTCCTTGAAGGAATTCCTCTTGAGAATGTCAGCGTCAACCTGAGCACAATCGGGGTGAGCATGCTTATGGCGTTCTATCTGGTGGCGGCAAAGAGGATGGGCTTTGACTTTAAACAACTCAGGGGGACTATCCTCAATGATACCCTAGGGGATCCTTTTTGCGGATACAAACGGAGTTTTGTGCCTTCAGACCTGGCGCTGAAATTGGCCATTGACTGCGTAGAATATTGCATAAACCATGTGCCCAGGTGGAACCCTTTAAGCGTGGATGGTTACAACATTCGGGAAAACGGCGTGAATGCCCCTCAGGAAATTGCTTTTACGTTCGGCCTTGCAAAAGAGTACCTGAATGAAGGGTTGAGGCGAGGTATCCCCATAGATGAGCTGGCACCGCGGATTACGTTTACAGCCAGTGCAGAAATGGATTTTTTTGAAGAAATTGCCAAGCTCAGGGCCGCCAGACGATTATGGGCCAAGATGATTCATGATGAATACGGGGGAAGGGATCCCAAAGCCCTGAAGTACAAATTCCACGTGCATACCGCAGGGTCGTCACTCACTCGCCAGCAACCGCTCAACAACATCGTTCGTGTAACGACAGAGGCCCTCGCCGCCACACTCGCTGGGACGCAATCACTGCACACCTGTAGCTATGACGAAAATCTGGGATTACCAACGGAGGAATCCGTTCAACTTGCCGTGAGGACACAGCAGATCCTCTCATATGAAACCCGGGTATGCAATGTCGCCGATCCTCTTGCCGGCTCTTATTATGTGGAGGCCTTAACCAACAAGATGGAAGAGGAGATTAAAAAGCTGGTGGATGAGATCGATGCCATTGGAGGTATGATTAAGGCGCAAGAATCAGATTGGGCCTATCAGCTCATCAACAATGAAGCCCTCAAGATCGAAAAGCAGATCGAGTCAGGTGAAAGAATCGTCGTGGGCGTCAACAAAGCAGTCTCTGAAGATGAGCAGGAAAAGCAGGTTCGTGTTCATGAAGTGCCGGAGGCTATCGTCAAGGGACATATCGATAATTTGATTCGATTCAAGAAAAACAGGTCCGTGGGTGCCCTGAAGCCCGCCTTGCTGAAGCTCAGACAGGAGGCGGAAAAGAAGAGCGTCAATCTATTCCCTTCAGCGATGGACGCTATTGAAAAAGGGGCCACGCTGGGGGAAATCAACGGGTTCATCCGGATGGGTTTCGGCTATTCCTATGATGATCTGGAAGCGGTAAGCCCGCCTTTTTAGATGTAACTGCCAAGAGCGCAAACTGACAGCGGATGAAGGGAATAGAAAAAAATGGACCAGATTGAGCCAAAGAACAAACGCCGCATTCTCTTAGGTAAAGTGGGGTTTGACGGCCATGACAGAGGCGTTAAGATCGTAGCGGCTGTCCTGCGCGAGGCGGGATATGAAGTCATCTATCTGGGGAAGTATCTGACCGTAGAGAGCGTTGTCAACACGGCCATTGATGAAGATGTGGACGTCATTGGGCTCAGCTTCTTGGGAGGCTCCCATTTGATTCACTCCAGAGAGATCGTGGATCGGATGAAAGCCAACGGTCTTGATGATATCTTGTATATGGTCGGAGGCGTCATCCCCCATAAGGGTATAGCAGCCCTGAAGGAGCTTGGCGTGGATGCCGTCTTCCCCGCAAACACAATGACCCAGGAAATTGTTGAATTTCTCGATCAGGAAATAGGAAAAAGGGTGAAATAACAGGGCAGGGATTGACATCAAAGTGGACATATGTTTTACGTAGGCCCGGTCCAGTCTGAGTTCAAGGCCAATTCCGCACGTTATTGGTAGGGATGCTGAGAGACCCGGTAACGGAGAGTCTCTGACCGATCTTCAAGAGATTTACGAAGAGAAAATCCCACGCGACAGGTTCTTGGGGTTCCAGACAGAGTCTATCGTCTTTGATACATTCGTATGAGATTTGGGCTGAAACAAGGAATCCCGGAGGAGAGGAAGGAGTGCACGATGATGAAGGAAATCA
>JASFTV010000127.1:0-9190 GCA_050050615.1 Desulfobacteraceae bacterium | reverse complement strand
GCCGGTCTTCTGGGTCAGCTCCATAAGCTTTCGGATCCAGCCCTTCTCGGATTGTGGAAACTTGGACAAGATCTCGGCTTCAGCGTCCATCCGATCTTGGATCATCACTGAGCGGAAAGAATCAATATC
Organism: Desulfobacteraceae bacterium; assembly: GCA_050050615.1. GTDB lineage: Bacteria > Desulfobacterota > DSM-4660 > Desulfatiglandales > HGW-15 > JASFTV01. The sequence continues at coordinate 9,061 of JASFTV010000127.1, read as the reverse complement.
CGGTCCTTGTGCTTTTTCAAAACATCGTCTGACAAAGGAGAAGGCTTGGCTTGGCTCCTCAACATAACTCGGGCAGTTGAACTCCATCATCCGTGGCATTCGCCAGCCATGTTCCTCAATGAAATCATAGAACCCGTTTTTTTCGTAAAGCCACCTGTGGCCTGCCTCACTTTGATCGAGTGCGGCCAGCAGTTCTGAATCAGAGGTCATTTTGATCAGCTTTTCGAGGTCTTGATCAACGGCGCGCATGGAGAGTTTCCACAACTGCCGATCCACTTGAAACATCTTGTTGTCAAACCCGCGGATAAGCCGATGCCACAGCGGGCTGGTATCATTAATGCCGACATATTCTTGACAGATATCCTCAAAAAGAGAGTAGAAGGCGAAAAGCGTATACATCATCCACGAATGGAGTCCCCAGACACGATAATTGAAGCGAAAAACCTCTTCGAAATGGTCATAGAGTGGTGCTTCGGTAACGAGCTCTGGATCAAAGGCCTTGAAACGGTCGTAGTTTTGTATCAGCTCTTCGACTACCTTGAGCCAAATGGAGTCATAATCCTGGATGAAGGGCTGCAGGTGCTTGCGGAATCTCTTCTGCCGAGCCTCTCTTTCTTTGGGATCGGGGACAAGGATAGGCGACATGTAAGCACAGCCGTCCACCTCACGCCAGTCCGTTCCGCGGCAGGTGGGAAGGCCCATGGTATCAGCAGCCCATAGGTCGCCGTAACGCTGGTGATGGGTCCAGCTCCAGGCAAAAAGTGGTGTCCAGGGTGGGATGGAGTGCGCTGCATCAAGATACCAGCATGGATAGGCCTCAAGATCCGCTTCACTCAAGACAAAGGCGTGGTATCGTCTTTGCGGTTGCCACTCAGGTTTCCATTCAATCATAAAGAGACCGTTCGCAGAAAAAACCAGCCCGCCATGACTCGTGCCGGACCAGTCCGTAAGCCTCGGTGTTGAAGAAAACACGTCATCACGATGAAACCCCGTCTCGAGTACTTAAAGTACCCGTTAGTAGGTGTCGTCGCCTCCAAGATTTCTCATTCGATCTTAAAAACCAGGCCTTCCTTGGATTCGACGCGAATTCTGTCTCCAGTCTTGATTTTATAGGTGGCATCACCCGTATTTGATACGACCGGCACGTCATATTCCCTGCCCACGATACAGGCATGGCTGACGCTTCCGCCGCCATCCGTCACAACCGCTTTGACCAACGGCCAAACAGGGCTCCAGCTCCCATGCGTGGCTGGGCCAACCAGAATCTCACCCGGTTTGACATCATTGATATCAGAGGTATGAATCACTCGCCGGGCCATCCCCTCCGCAGTGCCCTCATTGCCACAGTTGCCGAACACAACCGCCCCTGTTTCAGGCCTGGGTTTGACAAAAGGGCCCACAGTGATCTTTGTGACAATGGGATCCCGCGGTCCGAGCACATAGGGCAGAGTATCTTCAGGCTTGAGATTCGGATCAGCCGATTCAATGGGGGGACGGTTTTCGTATTCCGTCTGTTTAATCCACTCCTGTCTCCTTTCCTTTGCAATGTCGCCCACTTCATAGTTTTCAGGATAACCGATGAACATGCCCAGCTCGTCAGGAATGAAAAAGAAAATATCATCCGGGTCATCGAAAGTCCCAAATTGGACAAGCCTTTCCCCGAGCTTTCTGAAAACATGCCGATTAACCGCGTGACACTGGATTTCATCTATCCAGTCGTGGGATTCGCTGTAGAAACTGGTTCTCTGAACGAGCCGCATCATCAATTCAAAATATTCCATATCCGGATATCCGTTGGCCTTCGCTTTTCTCAGGACTTCCTGCTCTGCATCTTTACGCCTCGCTTCCAATTCTGGTCTGATCTTATCAATGGGGAACAGGCTATCCGGGCCGTCTTCAAAAAGAAGATACTGTTTGAGCCACTTAAAAAGGGGGGACGGCTCCTCCCACCAGAGGGGGTTGATGAATTCCATCATCCGAGGCTGACGCCAACCATACCCCTTGACAAACATAAACTCATGGTAGTGTTCATCCAACCATCTTTTTCCCGCCTCGGTCTCTTCTAGGGTGTCGACTGCTTCTTCAGCAGGCGTTTTTCTAATGATATCGTTAACTTTCATCTCAATCGCTTTGTTGCGGAGGCCCCACATGGCCCGGTCCATTTCAAAGAGGTAATTGTCATACCCACGAATCAGATCATGCCAAAGGCCGTCAGTCTCCAAAATGCCCACGTATTCCTTACACACATCTTCGAATTCCCAATAAGCACCGAACTGCCCGTACATGGTGTAAAAGTGCCACTCCCACATCCTGCGGTTCACCCAGAGCGTCTCATTGAATATCTTGTACAGGTCGTAGACCGAAGCATTATCAAAATCAAAGGCCTGCTCCTTTCTATAATACCCTTCCAACTCTTGTTGGTGCTGGTTCCATAATGCCTCCCACTTAGGGGCGAAGGTGTTCACAATCCATTCTTTGTTTTGTTTTTTCCTCTGCTCAATCTCCTCTTTGTCTGGAATTGGCAGGCCATTTTCCAAGGCGCACCCATCGATGTCGATCATGATATGTCCCCGTGTCCCCGGCGTGAACGTTTCATTGCAACCGTAATAGACGCCATGGGCTTCGTTGAAGATCCAGCACCACATGAACAGCGGGCAAAAGGGCGGATAGCTGTGAGACTTGTTCAAAAACATCACGGGATATTTTTTCAAATCCCTTGGCGGATAGAACTCCCTCGTATGTAGTCGCCACATCCATGCCATTGGTGATCTCCTCCTTTAATTGATGTCGATCGTCTTTCCGAGACACGCAAAAAGATGGGTTGGTGGGCCTAAGGTTTGAAATTAGCCACGGCCTTTTTGATGGCCGCCAATATTTCGTCCACATCTTCTTTGGTTACAATGAGGGGAGGGCCGACCTGAATTCGGCTGCCTCCTGGACGAACAATCACCCCCTCATCCAGAATGGCCTTGACCAATCTTTTCTCTGCCTTGTTCGTGAAAGGCGCCCTTGTCTTTTGGTCTTGGACGATCTCAAATCCAAAGAAAAGACCCATACCCTGGACCTGCCCGATGAAGGGGTATGCCTTCAGCTTGGTGAGCTCTTCCAGCATGTATCCACCCATGACGGCCGCATTTTCTACAAGGTTTTCCTCCATCATGATTTCGAGATTTCTCTTGGCCACCGCGCAGGCGACCGGGTGGGCGCCGCAGGTATGAAGATGGGGAAAAGGATCCGAACAAAGCATGCCTTGGAATATTTTTTCGGTAAACGCTACACCAGCGATGGGCAATGCGGAACTGATCATGCCTTTTGACATGCAAAGGAGATCGGGAGTTACGTTCCAGTGTTCGCAGGCGAAATTCTTACCTGTTCTTCCAAATCCTGTCATGACTTCATCGAGAATCAGTAAGACCTCGTAATTATCGCAGATTTCTCTTATTTTGGGGAAATATTCCGGGGGCGGACAAATGGTGCCGGAGACCCCGTAGATGGGTTCGGCCACAAATGCCGCAACGCGATCCTTTCCCTCTTTTTCAATAGCTTCAGCCAGGGGTTCGGTACACTCCAGGTTGCAGCCCGGGTAATCCTTGCCAAAGGGGCAACGGTAACAATAGCATTCAGCTATGTGGAGAATATCCGGGTTAGGATCTCCCATTTTGTTGTGAAACCTTGCAATACCTGTAGCCCACATAGAAAACAGGTTGAGACCGTGGTAGCTGAGGTTCCGGCTGATTATCTTCTTCTTTCCGTCGAATCCCTGAGTCGCCCAGTAATATCGGGCGATTTTGTAGGCTGTCTCATTTGCTTCAGCACCGCTGTTTACAAAGAAAAACCTATCCAGGCCTTCCGGCGTAAATTCAGCCAGGGCATGGGCATAATCAATGGCCGCCGTGCTCGTCAGTCCTGACCAAGATTCAGCATAGCTCAGCTTCAACATCTGCTCCATGGCGGCTTCCGCCAATTCCGGGCGACTGTAACCGCAGTTTGTGCAGACGGCTCCGCCCAGGGCATCAATATATTCTTTGCCGTGGATGTCTTTCACCCTGATGCCAGATGCCGAATCCAGGATCAGGGGGGTACCGCTCTGAGAAAATTCATCCAGCGCTACCCCGCCATGAAGCAAATGGGACTTATCCTCCTCGACCCAGCCTTTGGTAAGCTTGAATCTGTTCATGATGGCCTCCTGTATTTAGCGGAACATGTGAGCTTTTGGAAAAGAGACCCCCATGCCTCGCAGTTCGCTACCCATGGGTAACTCATTTTTGGGAACCGTGGTGCATCCCGTAAAAGCAAGCCTTTAGCTCGTTGAAAAGCGTGTTTCCGATTTATTTTCGACAGCAGTGCTTCTTTATCTAATATGATTACCGGGACTCTGTAAACCGGTTGCTGACTAAAGCATCTTCCCAGGCAGCCACAGGGCCAGCTGGGGGAATATCATGGTTAGGATAAGAACAATCAATTGGATTCCCACGAATGGAGGGACTGATTGCCAAATGTCTCTCGTGTGAACCTCTGGTGGTGCAACGCCTTTCATAAGAATCAGCGCCCAACCAAATGGCGGCGTCAAGTACGCCACTTGCATGTTCAGGATAAAGACGATAGAGAACCATATGGGGTCGAATTGCAATAAGGTGGCAATAGGAATGAATATGGGGGCGCAGATGGTAATGACCGCATAGTCATCCATGAACATGCCGAAAAGGAGGAGGATGACTTGCATGGATGCTAGTATGAGCCAACGATTAACCGGGATCTTTTCGACGATTTCCATGACCATACCCTGGGCGCCTGCACTGGTGTAGACCACACCAAAGAGTGTGGCTGCCACCAGGATCCACAAGGCCATACCGCTGATCTTCATGGTTTCAAGACATGAATCCCTGATCACCTGCCAAGTCAGCCTTCCATACACAATACAGATCAGAAAAGAGCCAAAGGCGCCTACACCTGCTGCCTCTGAGGGCGTAGCAATTCCCAAAAAGATTGAGCCCAAAACCAAGACAACCAACAAGGCCGGAAGAATGATATCCTTGAGAGAGGCCCACTTGCTCCCCCCGTTGGCTATCTCATCCGCCTTGGGCGCCAGGTGTGGCTGAAAATAGGTTCTAATTACGATGTAAAGGATATATAGAAATGCACAGATAAAGCCTGGAATGGCCCCGCCGAAAAAAAGTCTTCCGATGGAGACTCTCGAAATATAACCAAAAACGATCATGAGAATACTCGGAGGGATAATACATCCCAGTACACCTCCGGCCATCACGCTTCCCAATGCCAGGCTCTTGTCATAGGATCGTTTGAGCATAGCCGGGACGGCAATAAGTCCCATAGTGATGACACCTGGACCGAAGCCTCCGCACATGGCCAGGGCCACGCATACGGAGACCGAAACGATGGCCAGTCCGCCCCTCAGACCTGCGAGCCATTGATTGAGTGCTTGAAAGAGACGATCCGAGATGCCTGAATGAACCAGAAAATTACCCATGAGGAGAAATAGAGGGATGGTCATGAGGCCGGGGTCAGTGATCTCTCTGTAAGTTGTGGTAGCAACGATGAACAAGTCATTGGTCCCCCCCAGCAGAAGGGTGATGACCACGCTGATGCTACCCAATGCAAAGGCAACAGGGACTCCAAGGGCTAGGAGAATAAGGAGACCCCCAAACAGAAGAACTGTAATGAACTCAGTACTCATGGAATCCTGTTTTCCCTTCCGAAAACGGCAAAATGAGTGAATGACATGACTAGGTCATTGAATTCTCTGGAAGAGTTTTTTCAGTCTTCTTTTCGGGAAAAGACCGCGATTCCCTGAAGCAGGAACAGAAAAGCGCCTAAGGGAATGAGTAATTTAAACGGGTATAAGGGAATGCGAAATGCTCCGGCAAGCAGTTCTCTGCTCATGAGTGAATTCCAGCCCATCCAACCGGTCTGCCAGATTACCACACCCATGAAAGTGATGAAGGCCGCCAATGTGATTATTCTTGCGATCATTCTGACCCGAGGCGGAAAGTAGTCGTAGAGTATCTCAATCCGGATATGCTCTCTTTTGGACATGGTATAACTACCCGCGACAAGAATGAATAGACCAAAAAGCTGTCTATTGGTAGGCCAGGCCCAAATGGTCGGATGGTTAAACGCATACCTTCCCGTCACTTCCCATGTGGTCACAGCCATCATAGCAACAACCAAAAGACTTATAGGTTTGCTAATTTTCTCCGTAGCAGTGTCAATCAGATTGAAAAAGCTCTTTATTCCCTTTGTCATCTCCTTCATCCTTTGTAGGACCCACCCCCTAGAGACGTGGATTCGATTTGCCCGCCCATATTCTCAGGCCTAATCATTCTTCGCCGGGAAGCGTATTTGTCAGCCCCCCCTTAAATGCTGGCCAAATGTCTTTGAGGTGCCGCGAGGGCACTGAGTCAGTCCCTCGGGGCACCTCCTCCGAAATCAACCCAGAACATGACTTCATCGTACATTATTCAAGTGTCTTTCTCCACGCTTTGACCATTCGAACCGCTTTGGCAATGGACGGGTCTCTCTCGGCTATCTCATCCCAAAGTTTGTAGGAGGTCTCCTTGTATTGCTTCAGGCAATAGTTATCCAGGTAGCAATAGGTCAGTTTGCCTTGCTTTACCAAGGCATCAACCTTCTTCATCTCCTCCATGTACGTGTCATTGAGGATATTGAAGTAGTCCTCAGCAGCACCCGTAAGTGCCTTTTTGAGGTCGTTGGGCAGGCTTTTCCATGTTTTCATGTTAACCACAATGTGCCCTGGTATCACATCATGCATGCCACCCATGATTCTGTAGGGGGCGACTTCGTGCCACTTGAGCCCTGTGATACAGCTCACGTCCCACTGAGAAGCGTCAATGGTTCCCAGCTTCAGGCCCATATACGCATCCATTCCGCTGATATATGTGCCACGGGCGCCAAGGTTATTGTAAAAATCCATCCAGGCGCCTTCGACCCTGAATTTCTTCCCTTGGATGTCGTCAATGGTTTTGAAGCATTTTGTGGCCATGGTGAAAAGTTCGCCGTAAGAATGCATATCCAGCCAGTAGAGGTCATGTTTCCCGTATTCCTGTCGGAGTAGGTCAGCAAAACCGCTGTCGAAAAAGAACTTGCGCACGATTTCCGAATTTTCCTTGACCGTCTTCCCCCCGGGCTTGTTCCACATATAGGGCAAACCAAACTCTATTTCAGCTACCGGCACGACACCTCCCCACATGGCGCCCACGCCGTGCATCATATCTAGCGTCCCTTTTTTTGTCGCTTCAAAGAGCTGCTCCCACGGAACCAGTTCGGGTTCGGCAAATACGGATATCTTAATTTGCCCGTTACTTCTCTTTTCCGCAGATGCCGCAAACTCCTTTAGCAGTTCCATGGACAGGTCTCCATGGGGGTAAGCGGACTGTATTTTCATTCTATAGACCTTCGCATTTGCTTCAGGTGCCAAACAGAAAACTGACAGAAAAGCGACCAGTGTAACGGCCAATGTCAGTGTGCCCCAAAAGAATAACCCCTTTTCTTTCATATCCATCCTCCTTTCGCAAAAGTTCGGTTTTTGATCTTTCTTGAACCTAACTCCCCATCCATTTTTACATTGTCCCTCCTTTTTTGAAGCGTTGCCATCTAAAAATCAAGCGGCGGGCACTCCATGCCAAAACTCTCTGCGACCGGCTCGCACGTGATTTTCCCATCGTAAAGATTGAGGCCTTTCATCAAGGCAGGGTCATCCGTCACAGCCTTTTTCCAGCCTTTGTCGGCCAGGGCGAGCACATAGGTGAAGGTCGCGTTGGTCAGAGCGATTGTTGCGGTCCTGGGGACCGCCCCAGGCATGTTTGTCACACAGTAATGAACGACGCCTTCCTCTACGTAGATCGGATCTTCGTGGGTTGTCGGTCTTGTCGTTTCTGCACAACCTCCCTGATCTACAGAGACATCGACGATAGCCGTGCCGCGTTGCATCCTCCTGACCAAGTCACGAGGGATCAGCTTGGGCGCTTTGGCTCCCGGAATGAGCACAGTGCCAATCACGAGATGACTGCCCAAGCATTCTTCCTCAATGTTTGCCGGGTTGGAATTAACGGTCACCACCCTGCCTTGCATAACGTCGCGGATATAAGCCAATCTGGCCGGGTTGATATCCAGAATCGAGACCCGGGCTCCCATTCCGGATGCCACTGTTGCGGCGGCCATCCCGGCAACGCCGCCCCCGATTACGGTTACTCTAGCGGGTCGAACCCCCGGAACCCCAGAGAGCAAGATCCCCATGCCGCCGTTTTTCGCTTCCAGACAATAAGCACCCATTTGAATGGAGAGAGCCCCGGCGACTTCACTCATGGGGGCTAATAGGGGCAAACTGCCGTCCCTAAGTTGAACCGTTTCGTAGCCGATCCCGATTATCTTCTTAGCCAGCAGCTTGTCCGTGAGCTCCCGATCGGCAGCGAGATGGAGATAGGTAAAGAGGATCTGACCCTGTTTCATCCGATCGAACTCTGGACTAATGGGCTCCTTGACCTTGAGAATCATCTCCGCCTCGCTCCACACGTCCCCGGCCCGATCGAGAAGCTTGGCACCACACTGTCGATATTCTTCGTCCAAAAAGCCGGAGCCGACACCGGCTCCGGCTTCCATAAAGACCTCGTGATTGTGGTCTGTCAGGACCTTAACGCCGGCAGGGGTCGCCGCGACCCGCCTTTCCGCAGGTTTAATTTCCTTGGGTACGCCGATTTTCATACGATTCCTCCTTCGCTTAGATATCGACCCACAACTGTACTGGAACTCTAGCCTGTTGATGTTTATCCTTTCTATAACACAAAGGCCTCTTGAGAAAACGATCGTATTTGGTAGGTGTCTTGTTAAATGCGTGTTTGCAAAGAAGTGTAAGGTTTTGAATCTGTTTTAGCTGTGGATCTAATTCTATGTGTCTTTGGGTGTATACGCTACTTTGTGCGTCATCATATAGCCCGACTGCTGTCCAAAATAAATCGAAAACATGCTTCTTAACGAGCTAGGCGCCTGTATTTACAAGATGCCCCACGGTGCCCAAAATTCAGGT
>JASFTV010000126.1:0-9274 GCA_050050615.1 Desulfobacteraceae bacterium | reverse complement strand
GCGGCTTGAGAGCGAAATGGGTTTAACCCATTTCGCGTTTTAAGAACCGCGGGGGCAAGCCCCCTGCACCCCCACAAAAACCACGCGCCATTCACCCCCGCCCTTCCGGACGGGGCTCTCTGCCGCGGTTTTTGCAGAACAAGGATTTGATACGCCTCAACCGAGAGACTCTGATCACCCTTCGAGAGCGCTTGAAAGTTGAAAACGAAGAGAAAAGGGAACTGGGGAATAAAATACGAGAACTGAAGAATAGCAGATAGCATCAAAACGAACATGCAAAAAGATAAGATCAATCCGTGGGAAGAGATTGGAGGCGCATTGCTCTCAATACCCTCCTGAATGTCTTTATGGAAGCAATTGGGCCATCAGGGTGCTCAGTTCCGTGACATCAATCGGTTTGGTCAGGTAACCCTTTATTAGTCTCTTTCCCGGCTCATCCATCCCTATGGGGCCATCCTCATCATAACCTGAAATGATCACAATTTTGGCGTTGGAATCATAGTCCATGATCTTCTTGGCGAAGGAGAGGCCATCCATCTCAGGCATATTCCTGTCCAGTAGCACAACATCCGGGTGCCAGGTTTTGTACTCAACGATACCCGCTTTTCCACTGGTGACATAGGCGACATGGTAGCCGAATTCTTCAAGAAGCTCTCCCATGACCTTGCAAATCTCAATCTCATCATCCACAATTAGGATTTTCTGGCCTTGCCCAGGAATTTTCTCGCTAAAGGGTTCCTCCTCGACTTGCTCATCCTGAGATGCAATGGGAAAGGAAAGCGTGAATATCGTTCCCTTCCCAGGCTTTGAACGAGCGTGGATATCACCGTCATGCTCCTTCACGATGCCATATGTCGTGGAAAGCCCTAATCCCGTCCCCTTATCCGTCTCTTTCGTGGTAAAGAAGGGATCAAAGCATTTCTCTAGTGTCTCCTTATCCATGCCGTGCCCAGTATCCGAAATGATAACCGAGGCACAGTTTTCTGCTCTGCTGGCCGTAATGTCCAATTTCCCTCCATCCGGCATGGCATCCCTTGCATTGGTGCACAGGTTCATGAGCACCTGGCTCAATCCTGCACTGTCTCCCATGATAGGGAGGGATTCAGGGGCATTTATCCGGATGGAGATCATCTTGTCGAAGGATTTGCTTATCAGTTGGTATGTCTCTCGAATCACCTCAGATAGATTGAGTGGCTCCAGTTCTTTTCTGGACTCTTTGCGGCAAAATTGCATCAGTCCTTCAACCAATTGAACACCGCGATCTACATACGTATTGATCCCGCCTGCAATATCTTGCAATGCAGGGTAATCGGCATACTTCATCTGCATAAGCTGGCTTTTCATTGAAATGACAGCCAGTATGTTTCTGAAATTGTGGGCGATGCCACTGGCTATGGTCCCAATGGCTTCCATCTTCTGGGCTTGCAGCAGCTGTTCTTCCAATCTTTTTTGTGGCGTAATATCTCGAACAAAATTAAGCGCAGCCGGACGCCCTTCCCAGGTAATGGGAACGGCGTTGAATTGTGCCCATAATTCATCACCAACCTTGTTAATGATTCTTAAAGAGTAGGTGCTGGGAAGTTCTTCTCCCTTGCGCCTCTTGTTTTGTCTGCTCATAAACATGGCTTTGTCCTCAGGATGAATCAGGTCAATGTATCGGATCTTGGCCAATTCATCCTCGGAGTATCCAAGCACCTCGAGCGTCTTGGGATTCGGAAATACAATTCTGCCGTCTTGGGCAATAAAGATGCCGTCGTTGGCATGGTCCACCAGAAGTCGATATCTTTCTTCAGATTTCCTCAGCGCCTCCTCGGCGAGCTTGCGCTCGGTGATATCATGAACGACCACCGTCGCTCCCTTCAGCATTCCCTTTTCATAGATGAACCTTGTGTTCAGAATGACCCAAAACTCTCTGTTTTTACCTCTGATTTCGTATTCAACCGTTTCCGGAACCTTTTCTCCAGCGAGAATCTTGCTCAGTCTTTCCATGAAAAGCTTTCGGCTATCTTCTGTCAAAATCTCGAAAGGACTGAGGGCGAGAAATTCTTCTCTCGTGTAGCCCGTATACTCACACATGACTTCATTGACAGTAACAAACTTTTGGGTCTCATAATCGAGTTCGTAAATACCTGCCGGGGCATGATTCAGAAGCTGTCTGTATCGCTCCTCGCTTTCACGTATGGCCTCCTCGGCCTTCTTGCGTTCCGTAATATCCCGCACGATGCCCCGGAAGCCGATGGGTTCGCCTTTTGCATCTCGCATCAGGGAGGTGGACATCTCAAGCATACAGGTGCCCCCCTCTTTTCTGATGATCTCATATCCCGCGAGGCCTGCAGGGTTTCCGGTCCGATAGACGCGATTAAATACCTGATACATCTTTTTGGCGGTTTCCGGGGTGGTATATTCCCTGTTGTTCATGCCCATTAATTCGTCCCGAGGATATCCCGATATTTTGCAGAGCGAATCATTGAAAAAGGTCAGATTTCCGGCAAGATCAACCTCGAAGTAGCCCTCCTCAATCCCTTCGAGAATGGTCCGATATTTTTCCTTGCTTGTTTGAACCGCCTCCTCGGCTTTTTTGCGGGCTGTAATGTCAATCAAGGATGCAACGCTATTCTGCGTCCCTGGAATCATGCCCACTTTAAGAAAAATGTCTCTTATCTCTCCTTCCTTATCAATAAGCCGAAATTCATACTCTGCGGGTGCTTTCCCACCCTTTTTCCTCCTCTCAAAATGGTAGGCTTTCATTCTTGGCAGGTCTTCTTCTACCACAAAGTCTGTCCATTTCATCTTGCCTTCCAATTCCTGTTTGGTAAACCCGCTTAGCTCCTCGAACTGTGTGTTGGCCATGGAAATCCTCATATCCGGCTCAAGGATCACCATAGCGGTACCTGTATTCTCGAACACACTACGGTACCTTTGCTCGGATTCACGCAATGCCTGCTCCGCACGCCTGCCCTCAGAGATATCTTCATAGATGACAACCTGGTCTCCCAATTCCATGGTGAGGGATCTGAATTTTATCGTTTTTATGGAACCGTCCTTGCATCTCACATCGAAGGTCCTTGGACGGAATTCACCCGTCTTATGTGTCTTAAGGTCCCCTTTCCATGCGGAAAGGGCCTTTTTCCTGTCTTCTTGATCAGGGTATGCCTTTTGAAACCATTCTTCCCCTGTCGCAATATCTGCCAATGTGTATCCAAACATCTCCGCAAACTTCGGATTGATGTACTTATAACGACCATCCGGGCCAATGATGGAAACACCGAAGGGAGATCTTTCGACCAAGAGCTGGAATTTCTCGTTCTCTCTACGCAAAGCCTCCTCAGCATGCCTACGTTCGGTTATGTTCCGCAATATGGCCTGAATCGCCACTATTCTTCCATCTTGCCTGATAGGAACGCCCCGGAGCTCATAATGGACGATTCCGCCGTCTTTTCTCACGCCATCAATCTCAAATATGGGCCAGGGCTCTCCGGCAAGCACTTTTCTCAGGTGCGAAAGCGCCTCGGTGGCTGATGGTTTCGTAATGAGCCCGCTCTTAAAAACGTTTTTGCCGAGCATCTCTTCCCGCTTGTACCCGCTCTCTTCCTCAAACCTTTCATTCAGATCCAGAATGTTTCCCTCTAGATCAATGACACCGATCAGGTCCCCGGCATTTTCGAACATGGTCCGATACTTCTCTTCACTTCTCAGAAGGGCCTCCACGGACCGTTTGAGGTCACCCGCTTCCTTCTCCAAGACCTTAATCCTTTTTTCCAGTTGAGCATAGGTTGGTTTTTTGGCCATGAAAGATTCCTCCAACTGCCTTTCACGCGCTCTTTTCTTGTTGGTTGACGCTACTTTTTGTTTTGCGAATCACGACCTTGTCTACTTTCTCCCTTAACATGCCATAGTATCTGTCCTTTTCATCCCAAATGATAGCGCCCGTGCTGCTGCCATTTTCTTCGTCGCATACCATGCTCCCTTCTCTATCTGTTTTGTAATCTTCGCAGATAAAGAGGTCGGCACCCTCAATGTCATCCAGCAGTAATGTAAAGAGTGCTGCATAACTGGGACGGGTTTGGTCCGCAAAGCTCACCAATATGTCATTGTTTTCGTTCAAAACCACAAGAGCATACTCAGAGCGCAAGAAAAACTCATCCTTATAAAATTGGCCCTTTGAGTAGACACTTTCTCCTCTATAGAACGTTTCAAAGACACCCTCGATCTCCCTAGCAATCCTTTTTCGTTCCTCGCTGACCTTCGCTGATTCAATGTCGTTTCCCATGTTCGCTCCTTTGTTAATATTCTTTAGGTTTGTTTTGAGATTTTGCGCCTCTATATTATAACCTCATGGCCTTTTGGATACAATGGATAACCGCGGATTACCACGTTTGCGCCGAAGCGCCTTTCAGTGCGTCATTTATGAGTGGCACGATGTATCGGAATTGAGCAAAGAATTGAAGGAATTTGAACCTTGCCCCATCTAGAAGGGTACCCCCAATATAAAGCTCTATTCCTCGGAGGGTTGAACGGGATGTCGTGTGCGTTTGATTTCACCACGACGACGTTTGCTCTGTAGCCGGCGTCTCTTCGATTCGAAGGGGGGAACTGTCCTAACACGGGGTTTGGGGTTTTCCGCCGCCTTGCGGATCAGTGCAACCAACCGGTCTATCGCATCCTGGCGGTTTCGTTCCTGAGTACGAAATCGGCGCGCATCGATCACCAAAACACCTTCTCCGCTCATTCGCCTACCCGCCAGACGTGTCAGCCGCTGCCGGACATCATCGGGCAGGGAAGGCGAGTTCAGTACGTCGAAACGGAGTTGCACGGCTGTCGCAACCCTGTTCACATTCTGTCCACCTGGACCCGAGGCGCGGATGAAGTGCAGGCGAATTTCGCTCTCATCAATCGTAATGTTCCGAGTAATCCGGATCATGGGTTCAGCCTGCAAGAGAACGATGGCCCACTTGAGGGCCAGCCGAGCTTTGTCATAAATGGAGATTTTCTAAACCATACCGGTTTCGTTCCCATTTGAATCATCTTTTTGAGTACCATTAGCGGGGTGAATCTCCCCGCCCTTCCGGACGGGGCTCTCTGCCGCGGTTTTTGTGGATGGGCAAGGATGGAGGAACCTTGAGAACGCTCTCTCGACGGATTTCCACCGAGCCCGTCTTGCTCCCAAGGGGCTTTGTGACGTTTCTGGCCAACGTGTACGAAACAGGCACAATTCCGGCCCCTCGGGCCTTGCTGTGGTAGGCGGCGATAGCGGCGGCTTGTTTAAGGGTATCACGGTCCGGGTCTTTGTCCGGCTTAGCCCGGAGGATCACGTGGCTACCCGGCATGCCGCGTACATGAAACCACCAGTCTAGAGGCCTCGCAAGCCTGAGGCTGAGGTATTCATTGCCCGCGTCACTCCTGCCTGCGAGCACAATCCACCCGCCCGGCAGTTCGTACTCGTAAAGGCGGGGCTGACTTGGTTTTGACTTTGTTTCTTCCCCGACCATGGAATCGAATCCTTGGGTCTAAGAATCGTGAGGCGGCTCGAAAAAACTGTTCAGGACAACCCCCGAAATCATCAGGAGCCTACACCCAGCTTTCCATCTCTCCTAAACCCGAGATTTGGAACCTTTTCCAGCCGACCTCTTGATTGGAAAGCTTAGAGGAATTCCACCAAGGGCCTCTCGCCCTCCCCACGAATGATGAAATCCACGTTTCGGTCATTCAGCACAGATTGGGGAGAAGCTGGGACATGGGATCCATCCATAATGATCGGCACCTTCAGGTGCTTCCTGATCTCACACGCGCAAGCCAACGCCTCCCCGGCCACATCTTTGCCCACCCGTTCAAAGGAAGCGCCCAAATGATAATAATGGTGAAACTCATTGAATCATCAAGAAGATCACAAGAAATCATCCCTTGCCTTCTCGATCCTGTATGGATTTTATCGGCATATGCCCGCCCATGCAAGCACAACATAAGCGGGCCTGGAGGGAAGGGTTCATGTTTTGACAAAACAAAAAGATTAAGATAATAAGCGGGAAGTTTAGATCAATGTCAGTCAATCCTGAAATAGGAACTAGATCGGTAGAATGCCCCATGAGAGCGGCCAGAGCTGCAAACAACCCTTGGGGACAACTCATGTGCGGAGCCTTCTTAGCTTCCAGGAAGGAGGCCTAAAGGATGAACAGGCGTCGTTATCTCTACGTCATATCGGGATTCCTGATTCTATTCGGCCTCTACCTGACCAGCTTCTACAGCTATCTCCTTTTCCACAGTATGGCGGAGTTATTCGGCATTGTGGTGGCCTGTGGCATCTTTATGGTAGCCTGGAACTCGCGTCGGTTTCTGGAAAACGAGTATCTCCTTTTCATAGGGATTGCCTATCTCTTCATCGCTGGTGTCGACATCCTCCATACGCTCGCCTATAAGGGTTTGACCGTCTTTCATAAGGGAGACACCAACTTGCCTACCCAACTCTGGATCGCAGCCCGATACATGGAAAGCGTCTCTCTTCTGATCGCCCCATTGTTTCTTGGTCGGAAGCTAAGAACCCATTGGTCATTCCTGGTCTACGCCATAGCCTTCTTTTTCTTGCTTGGGGCAATATTCTACTGGGAGATCTTTCCAGATTGTTTTGTGGAGGACGTGGGATTGACCGCCTTCAAAAGGGTCAGCGAATATGTCATTTCCTTGATACTCCTGGCTTCCATAGTTCTGTTGCTTCAAAAACGTCAGCATTTTGACCAGGCAGTTCTGAGGCTACTGATCGTATCCATCGCGCTTACCATCGCCTCCGAGCTTTTTTTCACATTTTATGTCCACGCATACGGCATTTCCAATCTCATAGGGCACTATTTCAAGATCGTATCATTCTACCTCATCTACAAAGCGATCATTGAGACCGGCTTCGTCAAACCCTACGATCTTTTGTTTAGAGATCTCAAGAAAAGTGAGGAGTCCCTGAGACGAGCCCATGACTTTCTAGAACTAAGGGTCCAAGAGCGGACAGAAGAGCTTGCAAAGGCGAACGAAGAGCTGCGCAAAGAGATCACGGAGCGCATGCTGGCTGAGCAGGCCCTGACAGAATCGGAGCAAAAGTACAGTACCCTTGTTGAAGAGTCTCTCACCGGAGTCTACATCGAGCAGAACGGAAACATAGAATTTGCAAATGATCGGTTTGCCAGCATCTACGGATACCCCAGAGAAAAGATCACGGGCTTAGAATACTGGAGATTGGTTCATCCGGAAGACAGGAAGATGGTCGAGAAAAACAGGAAGCAGAGATATAAAGGGACGGGGGCGCCGTCTGAATATGAGGCCAGGGGCTTGACCAGGGACGGGAGAACCATATGGGTTGCCCGGAGCAACAAGCTTATTCAGTACAAGGGAAAGCCGGCGATATTGGGGAACGCCATGGATGTCACCAAAAGAAAAGAAATGGAAACAGCCCTCCAAAAGTCGGAAAGTGAACTTCGGTTTCTCTCCTCCCAGCTTCTCTCGGCAGAGGAAACGGAAAGGAAAAGAATTGCCAGAGAGCTCCATGACGGTATCGGCGCATCACTTGGCGCGATTAAGTTCAGTATAGAAAATGTGCTCAACCAGGTGGATAGGAGCAATGCTGAGAATGCCGTCGGATCCTTGGAAGAAGTAATCTCTTTGACTCAACAAGCGATCGAAGAGGTGAGGAGAATCATTATTGACTTACGGCCTTCCATACTCGACGATTTAGGCATCTTACCGACTATCACCTGGTTTTGCAGAGAATTTCAAGCGATTTACTCCGGGATAGAAATCGAAAGGGAGATTGCCATTCAAGAAAATGATGTGCCTGACCCGCTAAAGACAGTTATTTATAGGGTATTGCAGGAGGCGTTGAACAACATCGCCAAACACAGCCAGTCAGATTTGGTGCGTCTATCGCTGAGAAAAAGCGAAGAAAAAATAGTGATGTCCGTCACCGATAATGGAAGAGGATTCGATCTCGAAAGTGTGATTTCTGCGGAAAATGGGCAACGAGGATTTGGTCTTTCCAGCATGAGGGAAAGAACAGAACTGTCAGGGGGGGCATTTTCTATTGAGTCCAGCATAGGGGCAGGAACAAAGATTCGTGCCTCATGGGCATCGGGCTAGGCGATCATCGCATCGTATGGCTTAAATTAACCTTTGTGGTGCTTCGGATCACCGTTGCACTATTTGGTGACCAGACCTTTTTCAATAGCAAGGGCGGTCAACGCGGCGATATTGTGGAGATCCAGCTTATTCATGAGATTGGTACGGTGTTTTTCCACCGTTTTTAGACTGATGCAGAGGTAGTCTGCGATCTCTTTGTTCTTGTATCCTTCCGCTATAAGCTTGAGGATTTCCCGCTCCCGCTGCGTCAGGTTATCCCATGCTGATTCGCTTTTCAAAACCTGCTTTCCCTCCAGGTAACCTTCTATGACCCTCTCTGAAATACCAGGACTGAGATAACGTTTACCCCCCAGCACATTCATAATCGCCATCACCAGTTCAGAGTGGGTGGCATCCTTTAAGACATATCCTTCAGCTCCTGCTTGTAAAGTCGCCAGCACATATTCCTCGGTCTTATGAACGGTCAATGCGATGATCTTTGTTTTGGGGTTTGCTTTTTTTATCTCTTTGATTGCATCCAGGCCGTTCATCCTGGGCATGGAAAGATCCATGAGGATGATGTCGGGCATCCGATCTTGGACGCAGCGTATGGCCTCACGGCCGTCTTCGGCCTCCCCAACAACCTTGAAATGCGGCTGGGAAGAAAGGAGGGCTCTCAAGCCTTCTCGGAGTATCGTATGGTCTTCAGCAATCACGACACGATATTCTGCTTTCATGCTCCACTCTCTGGATGGGAATCAGAAGGTTTATTGGGCAGACTCTCTTTCCTGCCGCTTTTCCACGAAAAATACATTCTCCCAAGTCAAAATATAGGGTGATAACCTTATTTACCATATCGAAACCTCTTAGTAAAGTCTCGTAAACTACCGTACGAATTTAGTGAAAATGACCAGTAGACCCACATTTCCAGCAGCATCAATGAGACCTATCCCGGGAGTGAACATGTTCAGAATAATGATGGTAGAAGATGACGACAATTTTCGCAAGACGCTAAGAAAGCTCTTGTCCTCGCGATTCCCTTCCACATCTTTTGACGAAGCAAGGGACGGCAAAGAGGCCTTGGAAAAGATTGACCGCCTCTTACCTGACCTGATCTTTATGGATATCAAGTTACCTGGAGAAAACGGTCTCATTCTGACGAAAAAGATCAAAGCTCTTT